>CANQOJ010000005.1 GCA_947625455.1 uncultured Clostridia bacterium
TTTCATAAATTTACCCAAGACCGCAGCAGCACCTCCAACTCCACCAAAGGCACAGGCTTGGGCATGGCTATCAGCAAACTGCTTGTCAATGCTATGGGAGGAGAGATACGTGTAGAGAGCGAATTGGACAAAGGCAGTACGTTTACGGTTGAAGTTCCCGCTGAAATTTGTGAAATTCCCGACTATCTGAAAACACATACAGACGCTGCTGAAAAAACATCTGACAATTTCAATAACGATGTCAGGTCAATGAAAATTCTTGTAGCCGAGGATAACGAACTGAATGCCGAAATACTGTTGGAGATATTGAGTCAGTTTGGTTTTGTTCCGGTACATGCGCAGAACGGTCAGGAGGCTGTGGAGATCTTTGAGAGATCAAAGATAAACGAGTTTACAATCATCCTTATGGATATGCGGATGCCTGTTCTGGACGGCTGTGAGGCGTCATCAAGAATCAGGAGACTTGACCGAGAAGACGCCAAAACGGTTACCATTTTTGCCTGCACCGCAAACAGTTTTCAAGAGGACAGGGAAAAGGCTTTAGCCAGCGGCATGAATGACTTTTTAACAAAGCCGATCGATATCAATGCCATGCTCCGCAAAATGGAAAAAATCGAACATGAAAAACATAATGTGCAATGAGGAGAAAAAATGAAAAGAAAAATTACTGCATTTTTATTACTGATCATTTTAGCGGTGTCATTCTGTCTTTCCGGTTGTTCTGAACTTCCAAAAACAGAAAAGGAAATTATTATAAAAGTACCTCATTCCAATACAATGAATTGCATCGCCAATGAAAATATAAAAAATGTCTATACTCTACTCGAACTTGCAAGCCAGGATTTTATTGCACAATACGACAAAAATGTAAAAATAAAAGTCGTAGAATTTGAAAGCGGCGAAGAAACGAAAGCCATCACAAATTCTTTCGGAACAAGCGATGCAGCAGATATATTATATGACGGATTTTTCAATATGAGTTCGTTTATCCATACGGGAAAAGTCGTTCCGATAGACGATGTCCTTACGCCTGAAATGGAAAAAGATATATATCCTGCGTTTCTGGAACACGGACGATTTAATAATAAGCTCTATATGATGCCTTATATGAGTTCCGAGAACATTCTCATATATAACAGGGAAATGCTTGAGCAATATGACTTGGGAGAATATATTGACGAGGGAGAAGTTATCTCAGAATGGAGCATTGAGGACTGGACAAAGATACTGGATACGCTTGCGGACGGATTTGCAAAAGAGGGCAAAGGCAAAGTTCCCATGATGATGTACGCAAAGGATAATCAGGGCGATACGCACATAATGACAATGCTGCGTGCTTTCGGCGGTGATTTGTTTGACAGCAGCAATCAGTTTGATCTTGCGGATAATCCCGATATAATTGCTGCACTAAGGTGGCTTCAGAATGGTGTAGATCGGGGCTGGTATCTGCCTGCTCCATATTACAAGACCATGTCCGATAACAGCAGTAAATTTAAAATGGACGAGCTTACTTTTTATAACTTTAATCTGGGAAGTTCAACGTACAGCAGAGTAAAAGAGGATTACAATGCGGAAACTAAAACATTCAAGAAATATGGTTTTGTGAATTACCCGGGCAATCACTGCACTATTTTCAACGAGGGATTTGAGGTTTTCGATAACGGCGACATAGAAAAAATAGAGATTGCTAAAGATTTCATAAGATATTTCTATGAAACCGATAAATGGCTTGAATGTTCCGCCGGAAGTATCCCGGTAAGTAAAAAAGTCATGGAAAAATATAAAGATGATATATTACTTTTGGAGGCGTTTTCACAGAATTCTGTCAATTCAGTAGATTATACGCATAATCTCCCGAATTGGCAGGGCAGTGAAGATTCTGTCAGGAACGTATTTTACAAAGAAATAGCGCTTCTGATGCTCAAGGATGCGGATGGTAATTTTGCTGTTACGCCCGAAGAATGTGCGGAAAATTTGCAAAAAAAATTAAATGCAGCTATATCGGAAGGACAAAAAAACAGTACACTTCATGACTAAGTAACAGAGCTTGCAAAAGACAACAACTTAATTCCTGCCTGAAAGAAATAACGGTATCAGCAACGAATTGCGCTGATACCGTTAATTGTAAGCAGAAATATCCAATGGCATGAGTCTTATTTGGGACTTATTGATATGAAAAGTTAGGACAAATTACTGAAAAATAGAAATGTTGTATCTTTCACAAACCGCGTAGAATAGCGATTTTTGATAAGTTACCGAAAGATACAAAATGCTAAAGGCTTGATTCAATTCCCGTACGGGTCACCAGCTAGAGGCTAGAGTTTAAGAAGTTAGAGGCTAGAATTTGTGGTTCTAGTCTCTTTCTTCTTTTTCTGTATGAATGTAGAAATTAAATCTATGTCCTAATAATCCACTGTACACTATGTGTCTAAAAAACACTTGACAACTTTCCCATATTGTGTTATAATCATAATAAAGGAGGTATATTAAATTATCACAACATATCAGCATATATTTTACTAAAAAGAGGTGAATTTGAACAGCATTTATTTCAGCATTAGTCCTTGAAAACATTTTACTACAAACGGAGGTAATATTCATGAAAAATAATTTAAAATTGCGCGGTATCAGCGCGGCACTGGTTCTTTCAATGTTTTTGGCAGGCTGTACCGAACAGCCTAACAACTCCCCGTCAGATACGCCCTTAAATAGTGAAACTCAGTCATCAAACGAAAGTTCAAAAGCTGACGAAACGTCAAACGAGAACTCAAAACCCGACGAAACATCAAACGAGAGTTCAAACGCTGACGAAACATCATCAGATAGTTCACAAGCCGATAAAATCAGCATAAATGACGATGTTGTGTGGGGCTTGGGCAAGACTGTCGAGGAACTTACACAAAAGTACGGCGAGAAAACAAGCAGTGATGATGTTGATTACGTTTGTGCGTTTGAGAACGGTTACGGGCGTTACGGGATAGACGACGGCGTTTGCACGAAGATTGTCGGCATAGAAACCGAGGATATCCTTAAAGGAGAGTACTCGGTGATGAATTACGAGGAGTTAAAAACCCGTTCAGGGATTGATTACTGGTATATCGGCACTGAACCCGATGATATGTACGAAAATTGGTGGGCATATTTCACGCACCCCTCCTACAACGGCGTTACTTTTGCCGTTTATTCCCAGACGGCAACAGACGAGGTATCATCTGAAACACACTTTGAATTATGGCTCAAAGAACCCGCTGATGTTGTCGGACCGTCGAATTACAACGGCTAATATCTAATACATTTAACGAAATATAAAAAAGGCGCAGGCAAGTTGCTTGCGCCTTATCTATTTAGAAAATCACTTTGGTCTTGTTTATTAGTTTCTCAACATTTTTTGGATTCATGTAGTAATCTATCTGATTTGGAGATTTGATTTCTTCTTTTTTCAACAGATTGTGTACATATTGCTCAAGACGGATTTGCAAATCATCATATAAGTCGTCCGGCATATCATCCGGTGCGTCAATCCCGTAGTGTTTTGAAAATGTTTTCAGTATTTCAATCCAAATAACGTTTGTAATATAAGTACAAAACGAGTCCTCTATCCAGTAGTCAATCTTTGTTTTATGAAATTTCCTGCCAATTTCTTTCACCGCAAAATACGGAACAAAATCAAGCACTCCTTTCCATATGTCCGCAAAGCAGTAATCATATTCGCCGTCCTGAATTGAACTTAAGTATTCAACCGCGTCAGCCCTGATTATATTCACCTTTTCTTTGTGTTCAAACTGCGGGAGAATGTATTCGCTGAAAAGGTCTATAACGTCCTGTTCCTTTTCAATTACGGTAATTGAACTGACATCATCTTTCAGTGACGCCATATATGTATAATATCCCAGCCCGCAGCCAAGTGTAAGAACTTTTCCGAATGAATGGTTTATCGCATTCTTCATGGTACAAATTTCATTCGGCGTAACCGTCATCCATGTTGTATCCTTGCTTATCTGCGATATTGCGGGATACGAAACCTTTTGCGTAAAACAGCCTATGCGCGACACTGCGGTAAAAATGTCAGGCATGATGCTTGGCGTATCGTACATAAAAAGCTCAAACGGCATAAAATCCATATAATGAAATTTATAGTCGCCTGCTTGCTTGTCTTTAAAATCTATATTCTTAATATAAGGATTTTGCTGAAACTCCGAGACATCAAATACCTTGCTGTTTCTTGAAAGTTCAGCCATATATGTCACTGTCGAGTATGAAGCTTCATCAAATTTTTGCCTAAAAGCTGACATCATCACAATCCTCAGCATTAACTCCTCTGTCGAATATTCTGTTTCATTTTCCGTTTCAACAGCAAACTTCCTTAACAATTCCAGATTGTCGGGCATAACGGTATTGTTGCTTATAGCTGTGGACATAAAAGAATCAAAATAAGAAAATATTATCCTTTCTCTCTCAATCCCCACTATTTTCAGCGCAATTCTTTTTGTGTTGTCAATTTTCATTTTGGTACTCCTTTAGTTGCAACGGCATATTGCAGTTTTTATCATTGTACCACATTTTCCCATAAAAGTCAACAGAAAATCAAGAGGTTAAAGTTTGGAACAATTTTTCTTTGCACAATTTTGCAGTCAATCCCCCCGCACGAGATTTTTTTCAAAATTGACGGAGGGATTTATAAAATTTGATAAATTCTTTTGTCAGCGAAAGCAAGTTGTTTGTTCTAACCCGCAATCTTATCGGCGACAATGTTCATAACTTTCCAGATTGCGCAGATAATCCCGAAAAGTATAACGGCGGGTACGGCGAAAACAGCGATTATTGCCGTACCCGTGTAACAGACGATTTTAACTCCAAGCTTGCGCGCAGGAGAGTTGGTGTTGAGTTTCATGTTTAAATTATCCCCTTTTAGAAGTTAGAGATTAGAAGCTAGAGTTGGAATTATTAGAGCGTAAACCTTATCGGCGGGCTACGCTCCCATAACTTCAAAACAATCTAATATTATCTGCGTAGTGTTTTGCGCGTAGCGCATAATGCGCGGACACCTAAACTGTATACTTTACACAGCGTTATCCGCCGTAAGGCGGATAATGCGTCCATTGTATACTGCGTTTACTCGCTCACAATGTTATAGTAAGCATTAGATGTTAATTTGTACACAACCGTATAGAACACTGCGTAAACTATTACGCTGATTATAGTAGTAAAAGCGAACAGCGGTGTGTTGTTAAGCCCGAACGCCAACAAAAGTTTTTGGATTATCGGAAACGCAAACGCTATGTGCATTGCCGCGAAAACAAGCGGAAGAAAGAATACCGTCAGAAGCTGCGAGTTTATGGTCCTGCGGATATCACGCTTTGTCATGCCGACTTTTCGCATGATTTCAAACCTTGACTGATCTTCATAGCCTTCCGAAATCTGCTTGTAGTAAATAATCAGCACCGCCGCCGTTATGAACACAACGCTCAGCATTATCCCCAGATAAAACAGCGTCCCGAAAAGCGAGTAAAACGATTCCCGCTCCATGGCGCTGAAGCCTATTGACAGCCTTGTAACCCCCATATCCGTAAACCCGTTTTCGTCAAACTTTGAAAGCGAGAATTTGTCCTTTATGACATCATAGAACTCCCTCTGCTTTTGGGCGTTCTGGTTGGTGTCAAGATAGTACTCAACCCGATAGCCTATCATTCTGTCGCCGTTGTAGTCGGCTAGGCGGTCAATTCCCTCTGTCGCCGAGAATATATCGGGTACTACCAGCACAACGCTCTGCACTATGTTGGTTGCGCTGTCCATAGCCGCGGTTATATCATTAAGCCGTTTGGCTATCTTTATGGTTTTCCCATGGTCAAACGAAATGCTGTCGCCCTTTACGCCGCCGCTCGGATCAAACATAAGCGCCTCGCCGTCAGAGAGCGTTTCATTCCTGCCGTTTGAAGCGTTGTAATCCGAAAGCGGAATGAAAAAGAACGAGCGCAGGTTTGAGTAATAGTCAATGCCGAAATTCTCGTCAAGCTCCCTTACGTCAAGAATTACCCTGTCCTCCGTAAGCATACCCGCAATATACGCCTGCTTGTACTTTATGGTGTTCGCGGGGATTATCCCGTTTTCAAGCGCGGTTTCGTCTATCTTTCCGATAAGCGTGTTCATGGTTTCATCTGTCAGCATTTTCTCGTTGTTTATCCCGAAAGTCAGTTCAATTTCCCTCGGAAAACGCTTGCTTAATATGCTTTCAAGTCCGAAATAAAGACATGCGGTAGATGAAATCATTACTAAAACCATTGTCGCAAGAATGCAGATTGAAGCTAAACCCGCGCCGTTGCGTTTCATTCGGAATTTCATTGACGATACAGAAACGAAGTGATTTGGTTTGTAGTAATAACTTTTGTTTTTCTGCAACATACGGCAGAATACCACCGAGCCCGATATGAACACAAGATAAGTGCCTATGATGACCATAACAACGGCAACGAAAAATCCCATAAGCGCGGCAACGGGATCTTTTATCCTCACGGCAATATAATACGCGCCTATAAGCAGGATAACTCCGACAATGCCGAAAAATATGTTGCCCTTAGGCGGTTTTTCGCCGACGTTTTCACTTTTCAGCAGGGAAACCGCGCTTGAAAATCTCACTTGTCTTATCCCGTTCAACAGCAAAAGCAGGAATATCACCCCGAACAAAATTGCGCTTTGCACAACAGCCTGCACTGATATGGACAAGTCATACTGCACCTTACCGTGAAGCATATTCACCATTCCGAGTTCTGCGAACTTTGAAACGGCAATTCCTCCGAAAAGACCTATAGCTATTGAAATAACGGCAGTGAAAAGCGTTTCCCACAGCAAGATAAGCGCGATATTCCTCTTGCCCATTCCGAGAATGTTGTATAATCCGAACTCCTTTTTCCTGCGCTTTATAAGAAACGAGTTTGTGTAAAACAGGAAAATTGCCGAGAATATGGCGATAACCCACCCGCCCATTAAAAGCACTTCGCGCATAACGTCCGCGCCGTATACCATGTCAATAGCGTTACCCACTGCCAGAAACTCTATGATGTAGTACATCATCACCATACCCGCGCAGGTGAAAATAAACGGCAGATACAGACGCTTGTTCTTGCGTATGCTGTCAAACGCAAGCCTCGGATAAAACCCTATCTTCATTTGTTCATACCCCCTGTCGCAAGCAGGGTAAGCGTATCGCTTATTTTTTGGTAGAATTGTTCGCTTGTGTCATGTCCTCTGTAAAGCTGATGAAATACTTCGCCGTCCTTAATGAACAGCACGCGGTTTGACGAGCTTGCCGCCTTTACAGAGTGAGTTACCATAAGAATGGTCTGACCTATTGCGTTTACCTCGGCAAACAGCTTTAAAAGTTCGTCCGTTGCTTTTGAATCAAGAGCGCCTGTCGGCTCGTCAGCTAAAATAAGCTTCGGCAATGTAATCATTGCTCTTGCAACTGCGGCGCGCTGTTTCTGCCCGCCAGACACCTCATACGGATATTTCTTCAGAAGCGTTGTTATTCCCAGCTTTTCGGCAATCGGCATAAGCCGCATATTCATTTCCTTGTGGCTTTTTCCCGCAAGCACAAGCGGAAGATAGATGTTGTCCTCAAGCGTAAAGGTATCGAGAAGATTGAAATCCTGAAAGACAAAGCCCAAATTGTCGCGCCTGAATGACGCAACAGCGGATTCCTTTAGGTCTTTGAGGTTCATTCCGTCAAGAATTACCGTTCCGCTTGTCGGCTTGTCAAGCGCCGCGAGAATGTTCAGAAGCGTTGTCTTTCCCGAACCCGATTCGCCCATTATCGCGGTATATTCTCCCGCTTCAATGCTGAAGTTCACGTTTTTCAGCGCTTCGGATTTATTGCCGCCAAAGCGGGCGGAATATATCTTTTTAAGCCCGCTTACTTCGAGTATGCTCATATAATTTTCCTCCTAAAAACTTTCTGCATATATGATAACAAAAATCGGAGGTATTTTGCAATCGATTTGCCTTACAATTTAAGCACTCAATCTTACATTTTTGTAAGCTTTTAGAGGTAAGATGTCAGATGTAAGAGTTAAGAGCTGAAGCCAAGCCAACTCTAAACATAAGAAGTTGCCCTAACCGCAAGGAGCAAAAGCGCTTTTCCCCTCAAACCACGTCCGGGCGCTCCGGGGTGCAGCCACGGCTTTGGCGAAGCGGAAATGTTGTTCGGATAGGCGAAACGAGCTGCCCGCTTCGCCAAAGCCACGCGCGGAGCGCGACAAATTCGCTTCGCGAATTTGAGTGGCTGCACCCCGGAGCGCGCTTTGAACAGGAAGCGTTGTTTTTCTCCAATCATTCAGCCTTAAGCTCATATTGCTTAAGGTCAAGGAAAACCGTTGTTCCCTTGTTAAGTTCGGATTTAATGCTGATGTCAATATTAAGCTTTGTGCATATCTTCCTGCAAAGAAACAGTCCTATCCCGCTTGCGCGCTTGTCCTTTCTGCCGTTGTTGCCCGTATATCCCTTTTCAAACACTCTCGGCAGGTCGCCCGAATCAATTCCTATCCCCGTGTCCTCAATACACAGTGTTTTCGGCTCGCGCATATATATCCTTATCTCCCCGTCAGCCGTGTATTTAAGCGCGTTTGACAGTATCTGCTCTATCACGAATGAAAGCCACTTTTCGTCCGTCACCGCCGTTTTTCCCGAAGGCGTGTATTTGAGACTAAGCTTGCGGGCAATAAATTCGTGCGCGAATTTCGTTACAGCCTGCTCTATTATTGCGTCAACCGAGTATTCCTTAAACACATAGTCGCTTGACTCAAAATCCAGCCTTAAAAACGCCAGCGCCATTTCAACATACCGCTCAATCTCAAACAAATCCGATGATAATTTCCTCGACAGCGCCGTGTCCTCTTTTTCAAGCGACAACCGCATAGAGGTTATGGGAGTTTTAATCTGATGCACCCATACCGTATAGTATTCGGTCATATCGCGGTATTTTGCGGAGAAATTCTCGGCGTTATCATTAAGTTCATCTGAAAGTTTCTGTATAATTTCACGGTAATCCTCATCGTCAATGCCTTTAACATCAGGCAGATTATCTGCAATCAGCGTGCCGAGTTTCTGTATTTCGACAAGCGTTTTGTGCTTTTTAAGCGCGTTTATATAGTCCGTAACGGTGAATATCAATCCCACAGCAAGGCAGAAAAGAGCAGGGTACACAACAGCCTGAAAGGGGAGATGATATAGCAGGAAGCTGACGGCGAAAACCGCCGTGAATATTAAAACCACCGCAATTGTTTTCCTGCGTGAGTAAGCGTATTTCCAAAAAAACCGCATTTTGACCGCCTTTCTATTCCACAAGATAACCCTGACCTACTTTGGTAGTGATAAAATCCTTAAGCCCCGCGGCGTCAAGCTTTTTGCGCAGGCGGTTTATGTTTACCGTCAGCGTGTTTTCGTCAATAAACTGCTGCGTTTTCCATAGGCGCTCCATAAGCCGCTCACGGCTGACAATTCTGCCCTTGTTTTCCATAAGGCACAGCAGTATGCGGTATTCATTTTTCGACAGCGGGATATTCTCGCCGTTGAATGTCAGCGTATCATCTCCCGTGTTAAGAAACGCTCCGCGGTGCTGTAAAACGGGTACGCTGTCCGCGAAATCGTAAACCCGCCTTAGTAAAGCCTGCATTTTCGCAATAAGCACCGAGCCGTCAAACGGCTTTGCAATGAAATCATCTGCGCCCATGTTCATTGCCATAACTATGTTCATATTGTCGGACGCGGAGGAGATGAAGATTATAGGCACTTTGGAAATCCTGCGTATCTCCGCGCACCAGTGATAACCGCTGTAAACGGGAAGTCCTATGTCTAAAAGGACGATATGCGGTTTAAATTCCGCAAAATCGCTCAGAACATCTCTGAAATTTGTTACAGTCCTGCACTCCATTTCCCACATTTCAGCCTGCTCTTTCACCAGTTGCGCAATATTCCTGTCGTCCTCAACAATCAATACTTTGTACATATTTTCTCCTTTTGATTTATATTACAACAAGTTCAGTATAACATAAATTCCCTAAAAAATCAATCTTTTTTGAGAACAGTTTAAGCAAAAAAAAGCGCTCCAAAAGCATTTTGCTTTTGGAGTGCGTTTTTAATTTATCGTTTGTGAGTTTTGTTATCAAGTTCCCGTAAAAATTGTTCCGGAGAAAATACCGTAACCGGCGATTTGTCATAATCGCTGAGATTTCTCGTGACAATGCAGTCCGCGCCTATGCGTTTTGCGGTTTCTATCATCACCGCATCTTCATAATCGGAAGTCGGCGAGGAGATTGCAATACGGCAGTCTGCTGAAAACGTGTCCGCAATATCGAACAGAACAAACAGCTTATTTACGGTAGCTCTTGTTTTCTGCTCGTCGTGCAAACTTCTGCGAATGATGTAGTAGATGTCCGTTATTGATTTTGCCGTCAGCACACCTGTGAATTTTCGGTTTGACACGGCAAGGAAAATATCGAGCGCGGCTTTAGAAAACGGCTCGCGGTTTTGCAGAACATCTATGACTACACAAGTATCTATAACTGCTGTCATATTCTGTCAAGCCTTTCTTCCCGTGCCTCTTCGGGAGTAATATCGGCGGGGATTATGCCTAAAAGCGACTTGGCTGTTTCAACTCTGTCGGCGTTTGGGTTTGTGAGTTTAGCGACAATTTTCCCGTTTTCGGTGATGTAAACATCTTCGCTTTCGGAAAGTTTCAGATACTTTCCGAGGTTAAGCTGAAATTCAGAAGCGGTAACAGACATAGCAAGCACCTCCTGTTTTTTTACTTATATTATAACCAAATCCGAAAGTTTTGTCAATAGTTTCCCTGATTTGCGGGCGAAAATTCCTCTCCGCCCGTCAAATCTCACACCGCAACATCTTTCTCTTCAGAGTTCAGCATCTTGTCAAATTCCCTGATGTAATCATCGGGAACG
Organism: uncultured Clostridia bacterium; assembly: GCA_947625455.1. Classification (GTDB taxonomy): domain Bacteria; phylum Bacillota; class Clostridia; order Oscillospirales; family Ruminococcaceae; genus CAG-115. Next base: position 10,950 of record CANQOJ010000005.1, read on the forward strand.
ATATTTTTCACATATCTCGCTCTTTCGGTGCGGCGGAATATCCAGCTTGTGTAAAGCTTCATTTCAAGCATGGTGTGCAGGGGTTTGTTTGCCTTTGCCGCAAAATACTGCGCGTCGTCTGTTGAGTTTGCGCCCATGAATATTAGGGTATCGCAGTTGTTGACGATAGTCCTGCTGCCGTCGCCGTAGCTTGCGTCAAGCTGACCGAGCGACTGAAGCATAATTATGGTTGAAATGTTGCGCGCTCTGATATTGCTGATGATATTCTCAAAGTTTTCAATGCGGCAGTTTGTTGCGAAATCGTCCAGTATAAACGTTGCCGAAACAGGCAGCCTTCCTCCCTCGCAGCGATTGTCCGCATAATCGCAAAGCTGGTTCATTGCCTGAGAGTAAAACAGGTTGGCGATAGCGTCCTTTGAACGGTCAGTGTCCGACACGATAACAAACATGGCTGTCTTCTCCCTGCCAAGGCGCGTGAAGTCAAATTTGCCGCCGCATAAAAGTTTTTGCATTTCCTCGTTGTCAAAGTTGTTAAGCAATACCGCCACTGTGCTTATAACGCATGAAAGCGTCTTTTCCGAAAGCGATAAGAAGTTGTGGAATTTCGAGTACGCCCAGCTGGTTTTGCCTTGCATTTTGCAGTCTCTGCTCAGTTGAATGAAATCCCTGTATATCGGCTTGTTGGGGCGAATGTCAACATCGTCGTATGCCGAAAATTCGTTTAACATCTTAATAAGTTTTATTATGTTGATGTCGGTATCATTCGTTTCGTACATATAGCCTATAAATGCGCAGAGCAGCGTTTCGGAAGATTGATCCCAGTAAGGGTCGTAATGCTTGGGCGCATTTCCGTTTGCACCGTAAACCAGAGCGTGGGCAAGCTTTTGTATGTCGTTTGTGCTTTTGATATATGCAAACGGATTGTAGTGCATTGAACTTTCGGGGTGAGTGAGGTCAAACTTCATCACCTTGTACCCCATTTGCTTAAGGGTATTGCCAAGAGAGCGGTAAAGCCCGCCTTTAGGATCGGATATAAGCACGCTGCCGCCGCAGTTGAGGGAATTCAGAACGCCCATTACCGATGATTTGCCGCAGCCTGACGGTCCTACCACTGCAACGTTGTTGTTAAGTCCCGTGAGTTTTCCGTCTTTGCTGTAACCGCTTCCGTCGGGCATTACAAGCGTTCCTGCATTATCAGTAAAAATCTTTTTCATAATATTAGTCCTCCCGTAAAATTAAAGTTCCTTAATGATTTGGTCAACCATACCCGCATTTATGGCTTCGTCTGCGTCCATATAAGTGTTTTCGTGCATTATCTCGTTGATTTCCTCGGCGGGTTTTCCCGTGTACTTTGAGAGCATTTCGCTTATTTTGTCGCGAATTGCAATCAGCGAGTCAGCCTGATTTCTGACTGCGCTTGCGGAGCCTGCCGCGCCGTTCATCACAAGCGGTTCATGCACCATAACTTCTCCGTGCGGCATAATGTATCTATGCCCCTTAGTGCCTGCTGCAAGTATCAGCGACGCCATACTGTACGCCTTTCCCATGCACACGACGTTGATGTCGACTTTCTTTGAAAGCATCTCCATAGCGTCAATGATAGAAAGACCTGAGCGTATTTCTCCGCCGCAGCTGTCTATGTACAGCGTTATCGGCGTGTTGTCGTCCGCAAGCACCATCATAGCCTTTATCACTGATGAGGCAATCTCTGCGTTAATATCCTCTGTGAGGAATATTTTTCCTTTAGCCGCAAGCATTGCTTCAATCTCAAGTTGATTTGTACCATGTGCGTCTTCATAAATAATACTGTTTAACATAATATTATCTCCTTTATGTAATATAAAATAAAAATTACTTAGGAATTATCAAATGGCCATTTTTTGTTCCTGTAACTGTATTATAACACAATATTTTTCATATGTATACTTTCAAATCGGAAAGTTTTAATTTTCCGATTTGTTCATATAAAAACACCGCAGTTTAAACAAACGGCGGTGTTATGCGGTTCTTTAGAAGAGCCTCAAAATTTTGCAATTTTTGTTCTAAAAAACTTTTTGTGAAACTTATTTTTTTCAAGGTTCCATTGAAAAATCGTGCTTTTTGTCATTTTTAAGCTTGATTATGTATTCGTAAATGTCATCAATCGAACGCCCTATGTACAATGCCTGCGTGAGCAATCCCCATAAATTCCAGTCCATAGCGTCAAATTCCAGTTTTTTGTCTATAATTTCATCCCAGTCATTTCTGCAGGTATGAAGAAATCCTTCCTGCATAATATTTAATAATTCGTTTCTGTTATCGAATAAATATTCGTCATTGTACGGGACGCGCATAAAATTCGTGTACAAATTAGTCAGCGGTCCTATACGGCTGACTATTTCTATAATATCGCTTATGTCGGAAAGTTCACGGCAGCAAAGAGTGCAGTCGGAATTTAGTAAAAGTTTGCCGTTTTCGTCAAATTCATGATTAAATACTGTTATATCGGTGAGTGTATTTTTCATATGCTTCGAGATTTTGTCGGAAATATCTTTACATACCGATTCTTTGTCATTTACGGAAAGCGTGTGGTATTCTTCGACAATACGCGCTCTTTGGCTTGCTGTATTAAAAGACGCAGAATTATACCACCCGACGCTTGCCTTTTTGTACTCATTGTCAACGCTGTACAACGGGTCGTCAATAAACGCATAGAAGTGATCCAGAATTATCCTGCAAAGAATATCCGGATATTTGTATATAGGCGTAAAATCATTAGCACTAGAGCCTTCAAACAGATCTACATAATTTCTTTCCCTGCTTGCAATCAATATAGGTTCAAGTCTTTCACTCAAATTATAAGGCAGTCTATCGATTTTTGTATGCAGATTTTCTATTATACTGTACCTTGCATCTAAATCCATTATAAACTCGTCATCTTGTATTATCCTTTGATAATCTTTGTAATCTATTCCGCAGATTTCTTTCAGAACCCTGTACAGTTCAGTGCGAAAACCGTTGTCTATGATAAAGTTTAAAAGAGAGGCAAATGAATTTTTTATTTCATAATCGTCATACATATTGACATAATTATTCAGCTTAGTGCGTAAGTTCTTGTATTTGTCTGGAACAAATCCGTCATTATCTTCGCACATATTATAAAATTTCTCAAGAATATTGTACTGCTCATACACATCTAATTTCTGAGTTATTCCCGAGGTGTCCTTGCATTTTTTCAGCTTGCTGAACTTTTGGGGAGTCATGCCGATAGCTTTTGCGATTTCGCTTTCTTTCATTGATTTTCTGAAAATGCCTAGTACCTCCATATTGAGAAACTCTGCAAATTGCCATGTGGGCATAAATGAATAACCGCAGTAAAATTCTCTGCTGTTAAGATATCGGTATATCTTGTCGAGTATCTTTTGCCTTTTTAAAGTGCCGTTTAAATATGCATTAACGGTAGGCTTGCTTATCCCCACCGCTGTGGCGATATCATTCTGTGATACTTCCAACAGTTCCACAATATCTCTTAGCGTCATGTCGTCCGTGCGCAGTTTTGAATACAAGCAGTACATATTTGTCCTCCTATGCTATGAACTCATTCCAGCGTCTAAGCACGTCCTTAATCGTTTCATCAAGGTAAGAATACGCCTTGTCCTTTATCTCTTCGGGAATGCCGTAAGCCGCCTCGGCAATACTCCCCGTAATCGCCGCCAAAGTATCGCTGTCGCCGCCCAGAGAAACAGCGTTTCGTATTGCGTCCTCAAAGTCCGTGCTTTCCAGAAATGCAATTATCGCCTGCGGTACGGTTTCCTGACACGTTTCGTTAAAACGGTATGACGGGCGTATTTCGTCAAGCGTTTTTGACAAATCATAGCCGTATTCCCGTTCAATATGTTCCTTAATGCGCCGTTTGCATTCGGCTGTATCGTTGTTTATAGGCTGTTGAAAGTCGCCGTGATAACCGCCGAAATAATATCGGCACATAAAAATCGCGTCAGCTGTCGCCAGTGCGCCTTTTATGCCCTCAGGGTGGTTGTGCGTTACCGCGGCGCACAGCCTTGTCATCTCCATTGCTTTTGACGGCAGGCACCCCGTCCTTGCCGTAAACCCGCAGTTCCACACCCACGCGCAAGGAGAAACGCGCATTGCCGAGCCGTTTCCGAAGCTGTTGTACGGTTCGCGGTTGTCCGACATAAGCCATGTGCCGAATCTCCCGCCGTAACTTTCATTCGGGTACATTCTCCCGTACTTTTTCATGGCGTCAATGAAGTCGTCTTTCCCGCCGCCGTTCATAACTGCTTCAGCAACCGCGCAGGTCATGACCGTATCGTCTGTAAAAAAGCAGTCCTCTCGAAACAGAGGGAAATCCTTGGTCTTGATGTTGTAAAATTCGTATACCGAACCTACAATATCGCCTATAATTGCTCCTAACATAATAAAACGTCCTTTCTTAACCCGATTGCTCGTCATCTTTGATTAAAAAAACGATCCATTTTAAATACCTCTGAAATTTATTTTAATGCTGAATATATTGTACCATATTTTGGCGAATAAGTCAATAATTATGTTCCCCGCATATCGGGCAATTTACCGAAATAAAAGTCATATAAGAGCGTCATGTTCAACCTTGACATTCTGTAAAAAATATGATATAATTGTGCATAGGATATTGTGAGCAGAGAATAGAGGGTAAAATGAGCAAAATCATTTATAAGATCGGCGATTGCAGAACGCTTTTAAAAGATGTTCCAAGTCAATCGGTAAAACTTGTGGTTACATCACCGCCGTATAATATCGGAAAGCCTTATGGAAAGTATTCCGACAAGATGCCGCTTGAAGAATGGAAAGAACTTATAAGAGCAGTAACCGGGGAGGTGTATAGAATACTGACGCCGGACGGAAGTTTCTTTTTAAATCTTTCTCCTGTTCCATACGGAAAGGAAAAAGAAATCCTGCCTTTGCCTTTCATCGGGTATGAAATTATGCAGGAATGCGGATTTCATCTGCGGAATATGATTACTTGGATTTTTAACAATATGCAGAACTGCACAAACAGATTATCAGGTCGATATGAGAATATCCTGTGGGGAGTAAAAGACCTTGATAACTATGTTTTCAATTTAGACGCTGTCCGTATTCCGTATATATCGCAAAACGACAAACGCCTTGAGGGCGGAAAAGGCAGAAATCCTACAGATGTATGGTATTTCGACCGTGTTAACAACATGACAAAAAAGAAGCTCGGCTTACAGCACCCTACCGTGTATCCTCTTCCTATGATTATGAGGATTCTTCAAATGTCAAGCAATCCCGGAGATACAATACTCGATCCGTTTTTAGGCAGCGGGACTTCACTTGTCGCCGCAAAACTGCTCGACAGAAACGGAATAGGATTTGAACTTGACGCAAAGTATGCAAGTGAAATTGAAATGAGATTAGAGCAAGAGGGGATAAGGTAACTATCGCTTTTTGAGAATTGAGAGGTATTGTATGTTATATCAAGAATTGTTGGATGTATGCCATGCGCGTTTTGCTGATTTTTTCAGGAATAATCCGATTTTCAGCAATCAGTTCAGCTGGAGCGGATATAATGACGAATGTTATCGGCTGATGTATTCGCAAAATCGGGCTGACAGTATTGCTCCCGTAAGTGAACTAAAAAAACAGATACCGGAACTTGAAGAATTGTGCAGTGAATGCCGTTCGTTTTTTATTCCTGCAAGAAACCAAAGCCTGCCCAGATATGACGTTATTATGGGTAATCAATTTGAAGGAGTTCTTATGGAATTTCTTATGCATAAGCTTTGTGCTCCGGTTTGCCGCGCTGATGAGGAGGATTTACATATGCCCGACTGTCAGGTTTTAAAACCTGACGGCACCACAGCGGCATATTTTGAAGTAAAGTTTCACGGCGCACCTTTTGTATGCGCATGGCAAAAAACAGGACGACATTGTTATGAGGGAAGCGCAACCCTTGACTACAAAAAAATAAAAAACCAGCTTGAGATAATCGAAAGATTAGAGGCTCCTGTTTTCTATGTTCACTGGATAGAATATCCATGTCTTAAAGGCATTTTTTATGAGACAAGCAAACAGCTGAAGCAATATGTTGCTGTTGCTGAACAGAATGAACAAATGTTTGAAAGGAAAAAACGCAGGGGTGATGAAATGAAATCAGAAGAGGCAGTATATCTTAAAAAGATTTATCCTCCGCTTCTGAAAATGAAAGACTTTGAGTCCTTTGTCGAGGAAATAAGTGCATTACTTAAATCGAACGGTGAGTAATATGACTTGTCGGAATATGTGTTTGTGTGGTTCTTGACAGTAATATTACGCACTCCACATGCCTCGTCCTCGGAAACAAATCAAACGCCTGAACAGCGTTCACCCTGAACCCAAGCTCCGACAGCCTTTTGCAGTCGCGCGCGGCGGTCGCGGGGTTGCAGGAGATCATAACAATGCGCGCAGGGGAGAGGCTTGCGCAAAAGTCAAGCGTCCTTTCGCCGCAGCCCTTTCTCGGCGGATCAAGGAGGATAACGTCGGGCTTGCCGCTAAGTTTAAGTTTGTCAATTTCCCCGGCGTCCGCACAGATAAACTCCGCGTTTGAAATTCCAAACTTTTCCGCATTCGCTTTTGCGTTTTCAACCGCTTCGGGAATGACCTCAACGCCGATTATCTTTCCTGCCTTTTTCGCCATTGAAAGCCCGATTGTACCCGCGCCGCAGTATAAATCCAGAATGACCTTGCCGTCCGGTTTGTCAATTTCCGCAAATTCCTCGGCTTTGCGGTATATTTTCTCAGCGGCTTTGGTGTTGACCTGGTAAAATGCTTTCGGCGAAATAACAACAGGCACCCCGCACATCTCGTCCGAAATCTCGCTTTTCCCGCAAAGCAATATCTCCTTTTCGCCGAGAATAACGTTCGTTCTTTCGGGATTTATGTTGAGTACAACTCCCGTTATTTCGGGGAATTGTGCGGTTATTTCCCTCGCTAACCTCTTAAATTCGGGAACATTTCTTTTGGCAACAATAACGCAGCAAAGCCCGCCGTCACGTTTGTTGACGGCTTTTCTGAGGTAAATGTGGCGCAGTACGCCCTCGTGCCGTTCTTCATTATAAGCGGAGATTTTCAGCGCCTTTGCTTTTTGAACAATAAACCGCGATATTTCCGAAAAGATTTCGGGCTGTAACAGGCAGTCCGATACGGGAATTATCCTGTGACTTCTCTGGGCATAAAACCCGCAGTACATCTCGCCCTCGGCGTTTACGCCAACGGGCATTTCAAGTTTGTTTCTGTATCTGTCAATGTCATCGCTCGGCATAATCGGCAAAAACTCGGTGTTCAACCCGCCGATTTTCACAAACGCGTCTTTGACAAAACTCTCTTTCGCCCTCAATTCTGCTTCATAGCTGATGTGCCGAAACGCACAGCCGCCGCATTTACCGAAAGCGGGGCAGTTGTTTTCAATCCTGTCGGGAGAGGGAAGAAGCAGTTGTTCAATTTTTGCATATGCGTAGCTTTTGTTTACCTTGACGACTTTCGCGCTTATCCTGTCGCCTATCGCCGTTAAAGGCACAAACACAGCCATTCCGTTGTATTTCCCGAAACCGAAACCCTCGTTGGTTATGTCGGTAATGTCCAGTGTGATAATTTCGTTCTTTTCCATATAAATACCCAAGGGGGAAACCTTTTGAAAAAGGTTTCCCCCTTGAACCCCTTTCCAAAACTTTTTATTACGGCTGATTACGGCGAGGAACTTTTTACATATAATAGAAAAATAACGTTCAGTAAATTTCAGCGACCGTTTTTACTGAACGTTTTTTTCATTACCTTTCCTTTATCTCATCAGCCGTTCTTATAAACTCATTGAACAGCGGGTGAGGGCGGTTTGGTCTGGATTTAAATTCGGGGTGGAATTGAACTCCCACAAAAAACGGATGAACATCTCTTGACAGTTCTACTATCTCCACAAGCTTCCCGTCAGGCGAAAGTCCCGCAAACTTCAAGCCCTTTTCCGACAATTCCTCACGGTATGTGTTGTTAAATTCATAGCGGTGGCGGTGGCGCTCGTAAATAAGCTCGTCGCCGTAAACCTCGCGTGAAATGCTCGTCTCGTCAAGTTTGCACGGATACAGTCCGAGCCTCATCGTGCCGCCCATTTCAACGCCTTTCTGGTCGGGCATAAGGTCAATAACGGGGTATTTAAACTCGCCAAATTCTGAAGAGTTAGCGTCCTCAAGTCCCGCAACATGACGCGCAAACTCAATAACCGCCATCTGCATACCCAGGCACAGTCCTAAATACGGCACTTTGTTCTCTCTCGCATAGCGCACGGCTTCTATCTTGCCCTCAATTCCTCTGTCGCCGAATCCTCCCGGCACGCATATGCCGTCAAGTCCGCTTAAAATCTCGTTTGCGTTGTCCTTGGTCACTTCTTCGGAGTTTATCAGCTTTATGTCAACTTTACAGCCGTTTTCCGCGCCTGCGTGCCTTATGCTTTCCATAACCGAAATATATGCGTCGGGCAGTGACACATATTTCCCGACAAGACCGATAGTAAGCGGCTTTGACGCGTTCTTCTGACGTTCGACCATTTGTTCCCATTCGGACAAATCGGGTTTTCTGTCCTCAATTCCCAGCAGTCTGCACGCCGAATGTGCAAGCCCCTCTTTTTCGAGCATCAGCGGCACTTCGTACAAAGACGGAGCTGTTAAATTCTGGATAACGTCGTCTGTTCTCACGTTGCAGAAATTCGCAATCTTCTCGCGCATTTCCATCGGCACTTCCATTTCGCTTCTGAGAACAAGGATATTCGGCTGAATACCGAGAGAAAGCAGCTCTTTTACGGAATGCTGCGTAGGCTTTGTTTTGAGTTCATTTGAACCGCTTATGTACGGGAGAAGAGTAACGTGAATGTAAAGGACATTTTCACGCCCTTTTTCATAGCTTACCTGGCGTATAGCTTCAAGAAACGGCGTGCTTTCAATATCGCCGACCGTTCCGCCTATTTCGGTAATAACCACGTCAACAGGCTCCGCACCGCTGTTTGCCGCTCGGTAAACACGGGATTTTATCTCGTTTGTGACATGCGGGATAACCTGAACAGTACCGCCCAGAAAATCGCCCCTGCGCTCTTTGTTTAAGATTGTCCAGTAAATCTTGCCAGTAGTGACATTCGAGTTGACCGAAAGATTTTCGTCAATAAACCTCTCGTAGTGCCCAAGGTCGAGGTCGGTTTCCGCACCGTCGTCAGTTACAAACACCTCGCCGTGCTGATACGGCGACATAGTGCCGGGATCGACATTGAGGTACGGATCGAATTTCTGAATAGTCACACGGTACCCGCGCATATTGAGCAGCCTGCCTAAAGACGCCGCTGTTATGCCCTTTCCAAGCCCCGATACAACACCGCCTGTTACAAAAATGTATTTTGTTGCCATTTCCACTTCTCCTTTTTCTACAAACTTATATTTATTATAACATATCCCTGTATTTTTTTCAACCACTTTTTGAAATTTAAAAGAACGCAAGGTGGATTTAAAAATGCCCCTTTCGTTAGACTTTTTCTTCGGTATATCTCTATTATACCATAAATTCGCAAGAATTTATGGTATAATTTGCCGATATGCGCGGAGCAAAATTTTGAAAAAATTTTGCGAATGCGCAAGGCATTAAAATCAATAATAATCGCTTGCGATTATTATACCACATTGTCTAACAAAAGGGGGTGCATTTCATTCGAGGGGGAAAACCTTTTTCAAAAGGTTTTCCCCTTGCTAAATCTATCCCGTACTCCCAAACCCTCCGTTGCGTGAACTTTGGGTATTATCGGAGCGTGTAATGCCGTATTCCGTGAAAATTCCCTGTGCGAAAGCGCTGCCTTTTGAAATTGACAGTGTTTTTCCCTCGTTTGAACAGTTCGTCAGTTTTACGAGGATATGCCCCTCGTTGTCGGAAAAGAAGTAGTCGCTGTCGATAATGCCGACGGTGTTGTCAAGCTGAAGCCTGAATTTAAAGCCAAGTCCGCTTCTGGGATATATTGACAGCACCCACCCCTCGTCCATTTCGGCGCGGATTCCCGTGGCTATCACGGCAGTTTCTCCCGCTTTAAGTTCAATTGTATACGGCGCGAAAAAGTCATAACCCGCCGAGCCTTTTGTGGCGCGGGTTGGGAGCTTTATCGAGCCGTAAATGTCCTCGGCGTTGCTTAACTTGCAGTCAGCTTTAAACTGACTCAGGCTTACCTTGTGAAATTCCGCAATTTGCTTCATATATGCTCCTTTGTTGTCATTCGTCAACAATTTCTTCAATAATCTCTCTTATTTTATCCACGCCCTCGCCCGTTTGCGAGGAAAATTCAACAACCGTTATCCCGTCAGCGTACGGCAGTTCGTCTTTCAGCTCTTCAAGCCGCTTCGCACGCTGTGAAGCCGTCAGTTTGTCCGCTTTTGTAAGCGCAATAATAAACGGAAATCCCCCGTCAATCAGCGCGTTTATCATTGAAATGTCGTCATTTGTCAGCGGGTGCCTGAAATCCACAAGCTGTATAACCAGCGCAAGTTCGCGGTTTGCCGAAAGATAACCGCCGATAAGTTCGGAAAAACGCCGTTTTTCGCTTTTGGAAGTTTTTGCATAGCCATACCCCGGCAGGTCGGCAAGAAATATGTTTTCAAGCTCGTAGAAGTTTATCGTTGCGGTTTTTCCCGGCTCGGCAGACGCGCGCGCAAGATTTTTGCGGTTGAGTATCTTGTTAATCATTGACGATTTCCCAACGTTAGACCGCCCTATAAAGGCAATTTCCGTTCTTTCGGGCAGGGGAAGCTGTTCAATTTTTCCGTAGCTTGCGAAAAATTTTGCGTTGTTGTAGTTCATATGTTTCTCCTAAAAACTCGGCGGTAATCTGATACTGACGGGTTTGAAATTTATTTGCATAAGAGTTCAATCAGGCAGAGTATTTGCAATACGCTAAAAAGCATAAAGGTTAAGGGGAACTCTTGTTTCCCCTTAACCTAAAAACAATGGTTCTTTACTGTAATATAAACCCTCAATTTGTAGGCAAACATCCCTAATGAATGCGTTATGCGGGTTTCCAAAGGGCGCGCTGCGCCCTTTGGCGGGGGTTTGGGGGCAGCGCCCCCAACTGAAAGTGCAAATGGTTGTTTTCATGCGTTAAGTACGGGTTTTTTCTTTACTTCATTTTTCCCGACAACCGCATTTTTCGAGATTTCGTGTTTTCTGCCTACCGTGCAGTTAGGCTTGACAAGTGCGGTGTCAAGCACCGTTGAAATATCCTCCGCGGGAACGAACCTTATGTTTTCCTTTACCTTTTCGTCAATCTCCTCAATATCGGGCAGATTGTCCTTTGGAATACATACCGTCATAATGCCCGCCCTGTACGCCGCCATGGTTTTCTCCTTAAGCCCGCCGATAGCAAGCACCTTTCCGCGAAGCGTAATTTCTCCCGTCATTGCCACATCACGCCTTACGGGAGTTCCCGAAAGCGCGGAAACAAGCGCTGTCGTAAGCGTAACGCCTGCCGACGGTCCGTCCTTTGGAACGGCGCCCTCCGGCGCGTGGATATGAATATCCTTGTTCTTGTAAAAATCCTTGTCAATTCCGTACTTGTCAGCAAGCGCCCTTGTAAGGCTTACGGCAATCTTCGCGGATTCTTTCATAACTTCTCCCAGTGAACCCGTAAACTCGGTCTTTCCCGTGCCGTCAAGCACCAGCACTTCAAGCGGGAGCATTGTGCCTCCTGCCGCAGTCCAGGCAAGCCCGTTCACCAAGCCGACCTCGTCGTGCGCGGCAATCTTTTCGGGCAGATACTTCTTAATTCCCAGAAATTCCTCAATGTTCCTGTCGGTCACAGCAACAGTCTTTTCGCCCGCAACTATCATCTTCGCCGCTTTCCTGCAAATCTCGGCAATTTTCCTCTCCAGCTTTCTTACTCCCGCTTCGCGCGTGTAGAAGTCGATTATCGAGTAAATAGCCTTGTCGTTGATTTTAAGGGTTTTGTTGCTTTCGCCGTTTTTCTTAAGCTGTTTGGGGATAAGGTGCTTTTTGGCAATATTGAACTTTTCCTCTCTTGTATAGCTTGAAAGCTCAATTATCTCCATTCTGTCGCGCAGGGGAGCGGGGATTGTTTCAAGGTCGTTTGCGGTCGTGATAAACAATACCTCGCTTAAATCCACAGGAATTTCCACATAGTGGTCAACAAACGCGCTGTTTTGCTCGGAATCGAGAACTTCGAGCATTGCCGAGGACGGGTCGCCCTTGTAGTCGTTGCTCATCTTGTCGATTTCATCGAGGAGTATCACGGGATTTATCGTGTTTGCCGTTTTCAGCGCGTCAATAATCCTGCCCGGCATTGCCCCGACATATGTTTTCCTGTGTCCGCGGATTTCAGCTTCATCGCGTATACCGCCAAGCGAAATCCTCGCATATTTGCGCCCCAGAGCCTTTGCAATGGACTTTCCGATCGAGGTTTTTCCTACTCCGGGAGGACCGTACAAGCACAAAATCTGCCCCTTGACATCAGGCGCAAGCGCTCTTACCGCAATGGTTTCGAGAATACGCTCCTTAACTTTTTTCAGCCCGTAGTGGTCTTTGTCAAGTTGTTTTGCGGCAGAGTCAATGTTCAGCTTGTCTTTAGTCCGCTTATTGAACGGAATGGACAAAACAGTGTCAAGATATGTGCGTATAACGCCTGCTTCTTGTGATGAACCGGAAATCTTCCCCAGCTTTTCAGCCTCTTTTATAAGCTTTTCCTCGGACTTTTCGGGAAGCCCTAAGCGGTATATATCGGCAAGATAATTCTGCTGTTCTTCATAAGGATCGTCGTCGTTTCCAAGCTGACGGGAAATAGCTTTAAGCTGTTCGCGAAGATAATAATCGCGCTGATTTTTGTCAACCTGCTCCCGCACCTGTTCGCTTATTTCAAGTTCGGTCTGAAGAATGTCAATCTCTTTTTTAAGCATTGAGATTATCGTCATAACGCGCTTGGAAATGCTGTTGATTTCAAGCAGTTTCTGTTTGTCCTCGACTTTAAGAACAACATTGAACACAACCTTATCAAACAGCCTTGTAAGGTCGGTTTCGGAGATAATGCTGTCGTAAAGTTCGCGCGGCATTTTAGGAGATACCGAAGCATATTCGTCAAAAGTCTGCGTCAGTGAACGTATAAGCGCAGTCTTTACCTTTTCTTCGGGCATAACGTTAGCCGCCGCAACTTTTGCAACTTCAAACTTCAGATACTCCGCGCAGCTGACTTCATTCACGATTTTTGCCTTATAAAGCCCCTCGACAAGAACTCTTGTAAGTCCGTCGGGAGTTGTCAGCAGCTGCCGTATCTCCGCGACAACACCGATATTAAAAATATCGTTTGTATCGGGATCGACATCACCCGCGTTCTTTTGTGTTACAAGGAAGATATGCCCGTCGCCTGCAAGCGCGGCTTTAAGCGCGGCGACCGAACGTTCTCTTCCAACGTCGAAATGCAGTACCATTGACGGGAACACAACAAGTCCCCTAAGAGAAATGGCGGGCATTGTAATGATTTTATTCATATATGTATCCTTTCTGAACTTCAGACTGTCGATAAAGCCTCATCTGCGTCGTCAACATTACTGCAACAGCCACAAAGGCTAGTTGCAGTAATGTTTCCTAGCATCTGAGGCTTTCTCGGCAGTCTGATTTTACTTTATTCACAGTCTAAATTCTAAAATTATATCTCTAAATATATTATACATCATTTCAATAAAATTTGCAACATAAAATTCATACCGATTTAATTTCACATTAACGGAAAATCAGTGAAAAAATGAGATAGATTATCGGCTGATGAAGCATATATATCCAGATTGTATATCTTCCCACCGCCGCAAGCCATTTGATATGTACAGGGTAGAAGAATTTCGGCAATGAACCGTTTTTCGCCCACACTCCGAAACAACTTCCCGCAAGAAACATAAACAGCCACGGCAATATCGGAAAATAATCATATGACGCAAACGACTGACTGTTAAAACCAAACGGAAACAGCACCTCAACTTTATACAATATTTCCGGCATTCTCCACTCGAATACCCCGGGCAAGCCTATAAAACCGCCTGTTTTCGCCGAATATTCAATTTTAACGTAACAAGTAACGCTGTACAGCAGTATAAACAGGATAAATCCCACCAAAGCGGGCATTTTGTCTAGAAGCTTTTCGCTTAAGCCGAAAATCATCATTGAAATTCCCAGAAAATGTAAAATTCCGAAATAAACCGTATATTCCATAAAAAACGGCATTACAAACGTAAGCACCATTCCGAGAAAAAAGCACTGCACTCCGCGCTTTAAGTTGTTTCGGGAGTATCTGCACACCGTACCCGAAATGAAAATAAACAAACCCGCGAATATTGTCTGCACAATGTCAAACCAGTCGTCAAAAAATATTGGCACATTCACACCGAACAAATATTTAAGGTCGAACATTGTATGATATACAACCATACAAATTATGGCAAATCCTCTTAATTCGTCAAGCAAACCCACCCTGGCGCCTGAGTTCTTTTTTTCTGTAGGCATAATTTTCCCCCGCATTTTTATTGTCACTTATACATTGTAGCACATTTTACCAAAAAATACAATAACCTATTGAAAAAAAGTTCAAATAGTGTTAAAATACTAAATGTAAATTTGTGTTGTTGGCGAGGAATATTTGTGGACTATTTAAAGATAGGAACGGTTAAAATCGAAAAAACTGCCGCGCTTGCGCCTATGGCAAGCGTTGCGGACAAGGCTTACAGACTTATGGCAAAGGAGTTCAAAGCGTCGTATTGCGTTGGCGAAATGGCAAGCTGTAAGGGTTTGTGCTATTCCGACAGGAAAACAGAAAAACTGCTTTCGGTATCGTGCGAAGAACGCCCCATGGCTGTACAGCTTTTCGGCGCTGAACCCGAGTTTATGGAAAAAGCTGTCAAAATAGCTCTGAAATATGCACCCGATATAATTGACATCAACGCAGGCTGTCCTATGCCGAAGATAGTAAACGGCGGTGCGGGCGCGGCGCTGATGAAAACTCCAAAGCTGCTGGGAGAAATTGTAAAGGCGGCTGTAATGGCGTCGGATGTTCCTGTTACGATAAAGATTCGCGCAGGCTGGGACGAAGATTCGGTCAATGCCGTGGAGATTGCGAAAATTGCCGAAGAAAACGGCGCGTCAGCCATAACCGTCCACCCGCGCACAAAAACCCAGCTTTACACGGGAAAGTCCTGCTGGCGTATAATAAAAGCTGTTAAACAGGCGGTGAGTATTCCCGTTATAGGAAGCGGAGATGTTCAGAGCGTTTCGGACTGCGTTAAAATGTACGAGGAAACAGGCTGCGACCTTGTGATGATAGGCAGGGGAAGTTACGGCAGACCGTGGCTTTTCCGACAGATACACGACTATTTCAGCGGCAGGACGCCGAGAAATGAACCCGACCTTGACGAGAAAATCAGCATAATGCGTAAACATATCCTTATGCTTGTCGAGGACAAGGGTGAAACTGTCGGGATTAAAGAAGCAAGACGTCAGGCGGGGTGGTATATAAAGGGAATTAACGGCGCGGCAAAACTGCGCGGCGATTTTTCGGGAATGAACACGCTCGAAGATTTTGAGCGGCTTATTGACAAAATCAAGGAGGCAAATTAAAATGGATTTCAATTGTTTAAGGTCATTTTGTGCGTTCAATATAAAGGACGACGAACTTGTAAAAGCGCTTGCGGGGTGTACTGAAAGCGAAACAACGGCGGCGGAATGCTATTCGCGAGTACTGAATATTCTGCTTGCAAGGGGAAAGAATTTATCGGAGTATTTCGCTGAACTTTTAAAGTACTCAAATTCTCCTGTTCTTGGTCTTTGCGCAAAAGAACCCGCTGATGACAAAATTAAGGCGATAGAATACGATTTGGGAGTTGTGAGGGATATATGTTCGGCAAGCGCAGGACAGTTAAAGCTTGAAATTGCCGAGAAAACGGGCAGTAAAACGGTTATGCAGATGCCCGATTATGATAACGGGGAATTTAATTACACTGCCGAATATTTTCTGGATTTTGTGAGAAAGAACGGCATAGGCATCTTCGCGAAATACCGCGCGTTTACCTATAACGGAAAGCTGATACCCATTGAAAACCCCGATACTATAACCCTCAAAGACCTTAAAAACTATGAAATACAGCGAAAGCAGGTCATTGAAAACACTATCTGCTTTATTAAAGGTCAGCCCGCGCAGAATGTCCTGCTTTACGGCGACAGAGGCGCGGGAAAATCCTCAACAGTAAAGGCTGTTTTCAACGAGTTTAAAGAGCTTAGAATGGTAGAAATTGCCAAAGAAGATATAAAGTATCTTCCCGAATTGTTTAAGATTTTGGGAAAAACAGATTTGAAGTTTATAGTCATGATAGATGATTTGTCGTTCTCGGAGGTTGACGACAGATTTGCGGTATTAAAGGCGGCGCTTGACGGTTCGTTGTCGGCAAAACCCGACAATATCCTTATCTACGCCACCACAAACCGCAGAAAGATAATCCGCGAAACTGTTGCGGAAAGGGAAGTTTCAGCGGCTGACGCGATAGATGAAAGTATGTCGCTTTCGGACAGATTTGGGTTGTTTATCACATTCTCAAAGCCCGATAAACAGCTTTACCTGAACATAGTAAAACAGCTTGCCGAGGACAAGGGGATAGCTGTTGATGAAATAAAGCTGAATGAAAGCGCGGAGAGGTTTGCGCTTCGTCACAGCGGACGCTCGCCCCGCACCGCAAAGCAGTTTGTGGAATGGCTTGAGGGCAGAATAAAGCTTGGTCTGGAGTATTGATATGAAGTTTAAAAGAGCAGTTTGCACAGTGATTTTGTGCGCATTTACACTTTGCGGGTGCAAAAATACAGAGCCTTTGCCGTCAGAGGTTGTCATTTCCGACAGCGGTACAGATGAAGAAGAAATAAAGCCGTTTCCTGCGGAAACCTGCGGGGTGATGATTGAAAAGGCGGTTGAAAAGGCAGTGTCGCTGTCGCCCGCAACAACCGAGATAATCTGCGAGCTGGGATTTGAAAGCAGGCTAGCTGCCGTGAGCAAATACTGCGATTATCCCGAAAATCTCACGGCGGTAACCGTCGGCAGCACCGAAAATCCCGACATAGACGCAATAATCGCGCTTCAGCCCGACGCGGTATTCACTCTTTCAAAGCTTTCGGAAAGGGATATTTACAGATTAGAACACGAGGGCATAGCGGTTTTAACGCCGAAAACTCCCGAAAGCATGGAAGATTACTACAATATGTACAAGGAGATTGCCTCTGCATTTTACGGCAGAGAAACAACCGGTACGGATAAAAGCGCTTTAAAGGCAGTTGAGACGGCGCAGAATGCACGTCTGGCGCTTGAAAATGCGGCAGCGGAAGTTCAGCTTGAAAGTTTTGTATATGTAACCGAAAAACTTACGACAGCAGGTAAAGGAACATTTGCCGACGCGGTTTTAGGGCTTTCGGGAGAGAATTTGTGCAGCGAGGGCGGTTATGCTGCGGCAGAAACTTGCGGCGAGGGTATACCGAAGTACATTATAGCTGACGACAAACTGACTAATGCTAAAATAAAAACGGATAAAACGCTTGCTAAAATGATAAACGGCGGGGCAGAGGTGCTTTACGTCACCTCGTCATTCCTTGAACGCCCGACAGCAAGAACGGCTGAGGTTTTCAGGCAAATATCGGAACAGCTTTCCTACTAGAAGCTAGAATTAAGAAGCTAGAGGCTAGAGTTGAAGTCAAAACAAGGTTTGAAAAGGAAATCTTGTTTTAGTTCAAACTCTAGCCCCTTAAAGCATTTTACGCTCTTTGCCGCCAAAGCAAGCCCCGCGGCGGCGAAACAAGGCTAAAGCCTTAAGTCTGCTTCTTCCAAAGGCTTGGAGCTTTTATCGGACAGAACTTGCGCTATCAGCCTTTGGAAGAAGCAGACTCACTGCGTAAGCAGTGGTTTCGCCGCCGCGGGGCGGTGCTTCGGTGCTGAACGCTCTTTTTCTTTTATGCGCAAAAGAACCCCACCCTCACCAGCCATAATGAAAAGTTTTGAAAAGGGGTTCAA
>CANQOJ010000006.1 GCA_947625455.1 uncultured Clostridia bacterium
GCTGCTGCTTTTGGGGGAAAGAAACAAAGAGCGCAAGGGGTGGTTTTAGTCAGTTGACAGTATACAATGTACAGTATTCAGTAATCGGTGCCGCTGCGCGGATAATATTAGATTGTTTTGAAACTAAAAGAGCGTAAACCTACCGTGGGTTTACGCTCTCCTAATCCAAAAACAATCTAATATTTCCTTAAAGTCTTACCTCTTACCTCTAACCTCTTACCTCTAATGGGGTTTACGCTCTGATATGTTCAAAACAATCTTAATTATCCGCTTTACATTGTATACATTGAAAACTCCTCCGCAATTTTTGCGGAAGCGTCCTCAATCTGCGGATTTACAATATTCTGAGGAATGTCCCTCTCGCCGCATTTAAAACACTTATCAAGAAGTTCCAAGAACTGATTTTGCAGTAAAAAATAATGCTCCTTTATCAGTGCGGCTAACTCCGTATCACCCTCAACCGCGAAAGCGCCTTTTGAACGCTCGTTGTAGAAATTCCACATATTATCAAGTTCAAACGCAACCGCCCGTGAAAAATCAAGCGCGCTGCCGCCCATGTAATCCGATAAATGCTCCGATATTACACCGCCGTAACTGTCAGGTCTTGTATCAATCGGTTCAACCCACAAATCGACCGTCAATTCCTGCTCGGAATAAATTCCGAGATACATCAAATCACCCAGAAAATTGCTGTATTCGGGCGTTGACTTAAAGCCGTACTGCGTCTGACCTGCTTCATTTTTGAACGAATACATCACCGTTTGGCGCATTGTTGAGAAATCATGGCGCGACATTAGCCATTCCATTTGCTCCGCGGTTATTTCGTGCGTTGGTTCGATTTTTGAAACATCAATTCCGAGTTCTTCGCGCATAAACTCCGCCGCTGCTTTTACGGCGTCCGCTGAGTATCCCTCGTCTGTCACCCATTTTTCGGGAGGAAGTTTGTTTTCGCCTTTAACATTTGCCTGACTTGCAAGTACATCAGCAAAATCAATGCCCTCGGATTTTTTTGTTCCCGTTGCCGCAAAACTGTAACCAACCTGCCTTGTGTTAACGCTGATTTCCACAAATATCACTCCTTTTTGACGCGCTGTATTTTTCGTCACAGCATGACGTTGCCTTTAGCTGTCGAGCGCACTTCCATCCCACCCGTTTCGGGGTAGAAAAACACTGTTCTTCCGTAATTCTCGCCGACATCTTCCGCAATTATCGGTATTCTCAATTGCGACAAAATCTTCTTCACTGCCGCAACATTTCTCTCGCCGATATTGAACTTGTCGCTTGAAATCGCAAACATTGTCGCGCCGCCCGCAATTTTCGACCTCATTCTGCTTCTCGACGCGCCCATGCTCTCCATTTGCTTTATCATCATGGGAATTGCCGTGTCGGGAAATCTCATCGGCGTTTCAAAGCCTTTTACCGCAACCGTGCTGTCAGGCAGCATAATATGCGACAGACCGCCTATCCCTGTCTGCGCGTCAAGCAGGCATATTCCCACACACGAGCCGAGCGCGTATGTAACAAGCACATCGGGCTTTCTGCAAACCTTAAAATCACCTATTCCGATTGTCAGATTAGCCATCTGTCACACCAAGCTTCTTCATTAGTTTATCCAAAGATTTCATCTCCGGTATAAGAATGATGTTAGACTTGATATCCACACCGTCAATAACAAAACCGTCGTTTATATACAAAACCTTGTCGCCTATCTCCGCAAACGTTGCCACGGGGACGCTCATAATTGCGCCGAGCATATCCACGTTCATTGACGGCACGCTCATGTCAATCGTCATTTCCGTCAGCTTTGAAAGCGCCTGCAGATACGAACCTGCCATAATATTGCCCATTTCCTTTATGACAGAATAATCCGTTTCGTCAAGGCTTGAAACAATTACGTCCTCTTTTCCGAGAAACGTTTTCAGCACAATTTTCGCAAAGCTGTCCTCAAGCAGAAACATAATAATTCCGTTTATGTCGCCCTCAAGGTCAACAAGAATGCCCGTTATTATCTTTTCGGGACCGCCCATTTCGTCGATTACCTGCTGAAAATCCAAAACCTTTACATCGGGAACACGCATCTGCACATTTTTTCCGAGCATCTCAGACAATGCCGACGCAGCGCTTCCCGAACCGATATTGCCTATTTCCTTTAAGCAGTCAATAGCTATCGGCGAAAGCTCATCATAGTTACTATACATAATTTTTTCCCCTGATTTATTATAATGCGCCTGCATCAGACTGTATATAAAGCCCCATCTGCGTTGTCAGCGCCACTGCAACAGCCACAAAGGCTAGTTGCAGTGGCGCTTCCTAGCATCTGGGGCTTTCTATACAGTCTGAAATTTGACTTTTTATACAAGCCGACGCATTATTTTTATTATATTTATCTTAAGTTGTTTGCAATTCTCGCAAACTCGTCAGCTGTCGTAACAACTCTTGAACTTATCTGATATGCTCTTTGAGTTTCGATAAGCTTTACCATCTGAGTAGCTAAGTCAACATTTGAAACGATAAGAACGCCCTGCAATTTTTCCTCCGTGAGATTTGCCACGGGCAGTCCGCTTCTGCCTGTTGCGGAATAGCGGTTTGTTCCCAGCGCGTCAAGTCCGTAAGGGTTAGGGAAATCGTACACGCCTATCATGTTCTTAAGTGCGTTTTCATCAAGAGTCGTCCTGTATCCCTCGTCCTCAAACGGCACAACAATGCGGTTGCCCTCGCTGTCAAGAACATATTCACCCATGTCGCTTACCAGATACCAGTCTGCGATTTCCGAGCCTAATTCCTCAACTTCGTCCGCAATCTGCGTCATAGCAAATGAACCGTCGCGCGTATAGTGAATATCGCCCCAGCGGTCCTGTACAGCGAAAAATCCCTCGCCAGCTATTGCGAAATCAAGAGGCATATCCGTTTCATAAAACTGCGACTCGCTGAACATAAAAGCAGTTTTCTGCATATAACCGCCGTGACCTGTCTGCCAGTCGGTTTCGAGAATGTCGTTTTCGCCGTCACCGTCAGAATCCACAAAATCCCTGCGGTAGCTTTCGTAAATACAGTCCGCAAAATCCGCTCTCAGCGTCTGATAGCCGTATGTATTGATATTCGCAATGTTGTTTCCGTAAACCTCAAGCGCTTTCGCCTGTTCGATCATTGCGGTTTTTCCCGTATGAAAAGCTATGTTCATCTGCTATCCTCCTTATACTTTCTTGCAAAGGCTTGCCTTGACCTGATTTATGCTGTCGCATATCTTCAGCATCTCGCTTGACGCTTCGTAAAGCCTGTTTGTGTTCATCATCATGGTGAGTTCGTAGTTCCAGTCGACGTTTGAACGTTCATACGCGCCCTGAATGATGTCGTACTTCAAATCTTCGGGCGGATCTTCCGCTTCAACCTCTGTGAACATATTCACACCGAACTTTTTCACATCAGCGTCAGGGTTTATATAACTCAACCTTAACCTGTCGACAAGTTCGCCGTCCTGATATATCGCGCCGTCCGCGTCAATAACAAAGTCCTTGTTTCCGAGGTAAATCTCGCCGTTTTCACCAAGCACTCTGCCCGAACTCGAAAGCGTGAGATACCCCTCGCCGTCAAGTTCCCACTGACCGTTTCTCGTAAGCATTGTTTCGCCGTTATATCCTCTGATGTTGAAATAAACGTTTCCGTAAATCCCCACGTCAAACGGACTGTCGGTATATTCAAAGTTGCTTTGTTCAAGGTCGGTATACGACGTGTCAACATAAGTCTGAGCGAAAGTGCCGGACGTCTCCTCGCGGTGTTTTACGAGAATAAGCTGTTCCATAAACCTGTTTACAAGAATGGTATCTCTCTTATAACCCGCCGTTGTTGCATTTGCAAGGTTATTTCCTATGCAGTCAAGCTTTCGGCTGTTCATAATCATACCGTTGCAGGCGTAATAAAATCCTCTGTTCATAGGCTTACCTCCGTTCAGTTATTTTTAAAGTATGGCTCAAGTCTTGCTTTCAGCGCAAGCACAGCCTTTGTATGTATCTGACATACCCTGCCCTCGGTAACTCCGAGCGCTTTTGCTATGTCTGAATATTTCATGTTCTTATAATAATAGAGCGTAATGACCTGCCGCTCTTTATCCTTAAGCGAATTTACCGCTTCCGCCACAATTTTTATCATTTCCTCGCGCAGCAGGTTTTTATCTGTCGCGGTATCTTTTGCGGACGGCTCGTTTATGTTATCCTCGTACAGAAGTTCTTCAAACGACATTGTAAGCGAGCAGGAGCAGTCCGCCATATTTTTCAGCAGTTTGCTTTCGTCCATGCCCATATGCTGAGCAAGTTCTGCCGTCGTAGGCGCTCTCCCATATAAATTATACAACAAAGAGTTTGCTTTGTCAA
Organism: uncultured Clostridia bacterium; assembly: GCA_947625455.1. GTDB lineage: Bacteria > Bacillota > Clostridia > Oscillospirales > Ruminococcaceae > CAG-115. The sequence goes on from CANQOJ010000006.1 coordinate 4,368, forward strand.
GCGACTTAGCAAATTTTCTGACATTTCTCGGAATCCAGTCCTGTTTTCTGATATAATCTATGATAGCGCCTTTGATTTTAAGCATAGCGAAGGTTTCAAATTTCGCGCCTTTTTCGGGATTGTACTCCTCGATTGCGTTCATAAGCGCGATTACGCCCTCGTTTACAATATCGTCAACCTCGCCGAATTTTATGTACATATTCCGCATAGACATAGCGACAGCTTTGACGAGTCCCATATTTTTAAGGACAATTTCGTTTCTCAGGGCAATGTCCTTATTATTCTGATACAACGCGACTTGTTCCGAAGAATTGTATTCGTCCGCCATTGTATCACCCCTTTTTCGAGATTATATGGTCCTTGCGCCCACGCCGAGCGAAATATTTCCTATTGCCTGTATCTGCGCCGACGCGTCAATTTCACTGTACGAAAGTACGGTTATGTTGGATATAAACTGCTCTGTAAGTTTTTTAAAGTAAATTCTCACGACAGGCGACGTCAGAATTATTACAGTCGGTATAACATCCTTGATTTTATCTATTTCGTTATTTGTCGCCGCGACTATATTCTGTATAATATCGGGCGGCATGGCGAGATAACTTCCCTGTTCGTTTTTCTTTACCGAACTTACTATCATATCCTCAATCTGCGTATCGAGAGTTATGACGCGCAGCGAGTTTGCCTCTGCAAAGCGGTGTGTTATCGTGCGTTTGAGCGACTGCCGTACATACTCTGTTGCAATATCAATATCCTTAAGCACGTTTGCATGGTCGCCGAGAGTTTCGAGAATGGTTTCCATATCGCGTATAGGAATGCCCTCTTTAAGCAGATTTCCTAATACTTTCTGTAAATATCCGACAGATATTACTTTCGGTATTAAGTCATCAACAACAATCGGGTTCGTTTTCTTGACGTTTTCGATCATTGTATTTACATCCTGGCGCGACAGCAGTTCATGTGCGTACCGCTTCATAATCTCGCTCCAGTGCGTTATCATAACCGAAACGGGATCAATAAGCGTATATCCCGCAACGTCCGCCATAATCTTCTTGTCCTCGCTTATCCACTTTGCGGGCAGTCCGAATGCGGGTTCAACCGTGTCAATTCCCTCAATCTGCGTTGTAACATCACCCGAATCGAGCGCGAGATAATGGTCTACAAGTATTTCGCCTCTTGCGACTTCCTCGCCCTTTATCTTGATTATATACAAGTTGGGGTTTATTTCGGGGTTATCCGTCATTCTTACTGACGGTATGACCATACCCATATCCATTGCGAACTGTTTTCTGAATATAACGACGCGGTCGATAAAGTTTCCGCCGCTCTTTTCGTCAACAAGCCTCAGCAAGCTGTATCCGAACTCCATTTCAATAGGCTCGACATTCAGCAGCTTGAAAACGTTGTCAATATCCCTGTAATAATCGTTGTCGGTTTTCGGCTTGTCAAGTTCAGCCTGCTCCGCTTTCTGCCTTTCCGCAAGTTCAAGCTGCGCCATTTTCTTCTTGTTTCTGTTGAGCATTATTGAGCCGACAATCATCAGAACGCCGAGAATAAGCAGTATAAACACGGGAAATCCCGGTATGAACATCATTACCAGAACGACAATTCCCGCAATCAGCATAACGAACGGCTGCGCGGTAAACTGCGACTTTAAGTCCTTTATAAGGCTGTCCTCGCTTGCCGCGCGGGTAACTATCATACCCGTAGCCACCGAGATAAGCAGAGAGGGTATCTGTGAGCAAAGACCGTCGCCGACTGTCGCGAGGGAATATGTGTTCAAAATCGTGCCGAAATCGCTGTTTCCCTGCACCATTCCTATAATAACGCCGCCTATAAGGTTTACAAGCGTTGTTATAATCGACATAATGGCGTCGCCTTTTACAAACTTCGTAGCACCGTCCATTGAGCCGTAGAAGTCGGCTTCGCGCTGAATGTTGCTTCTGCGCTTTTTTGCCTGCTCCTCGTTGATAAGTCCCGAGTTTAGGTCGGCGTCAATCGCCATCTGCTTACCGGGCATAGCGTCGAGCGTAAATCTCGCCGCAACTTCCGATACACGCTCCGAGCCTTTTGTGATAACTATAAAGTTTACCAAAACTATGATTATAAATATCAGAAATCCGACAATGGCGTTACCGCCCATAACGAAGTCGCCGAATGCCTTTATTACCTCGCCCGCGTAGCCTGTTGAAAGAATGCCTCTTGTGGTAGAGATATTAAGCGACAGTCTGAAAACCGTTGACAAGAGCAATACCGTCGGAAATACCGAAAACTCCAGCGCTTCTTTTATGAACATCGTCATAATAAGAATGATAAGCGAAAGCGCTATATTCACCATTATAAGAAAATCCAGCAGCCATGACGGCAGAGGAATGATAATAGCAAGAACAATAAAGATAATGAACAAAACCATTGAGTTGCTCAATATCTTTCTTATCATACTCACAGGCTTTGCCCACCGCCCTTCTTTTTATTCATTCTACGCATGAAGCGTCATATTTTTAGCCTTGTATACAATAAGCAATACTTCCGCCACCGCGTCGTAAAGCTCGATAGGAATTTCTCTCCCCAAATCCACCTGCGAATACAGCGCCCTCGCAAGCACGGGGTTTTCTATGCACATAACATCATGATTTTCGGCAATATCGATTATCCTCAGCGCCAGATAATCCGCACCCTTTGCAATTACCACGGGCGCGCGGTTTTTGTCCTGGTCGTACTTCAGCGCGACAGCATAGTGCGTAGGGTTTCTTACGACAACGTCCGCTGACGGCACGTCCTGCATCATTCGCCTTTGCGCCATTTGCTGCTGTCTTTGCTTTATCTTGGACTTTACCTGCGGATCGCCCTCCATTTGCTTGTACTCTTCTTTGACTTCCTGTTTGGACATTTTGAGTTTTTTCTCAAACTGCCACCACTGAAACAGAAAATCCCCCGCCGCCACAAACACCAGCATTATGCATATAAGCATAACCATATCGAATATTGACAGCGCAGTATAAGCTATGCCCTGCATAATTCCCGCGTCCATAAGCGCGATAATTCTGGGCATCCTGTCGGAAATCTCGTTGTATACCAGCACACCGACCACTATTACTTCTATAAGTCCTTTTAAAATGCCGACAATAGCCTGCATTGAAAACAGCTTTTTAATGCCCTCAAGAGGATTAAGCCTTGAAAACTTCGGCATTAGGGATTTCATAGCAAACAGTCCGCGCGTCTGCGCAACCGTTGGTATTATCCCAAGCACCATAGCTATAAGACATATAGGCATGACCGTTATGACAATAACCGTGAAAATGTCCACAACAAGCGGCATTACCGTATCGGGATTCACTTAATAGCCTGCGCTGTGTTCAAAAACGTCCGCGGAGTAATTGAGAACATTTTTCACCATGAACTCCGCCAACAGCCGCATTGCCGCGAATATTCCAAGCACCGACGCCGCCGTTACGATTTCTTTCGACTGTAGAACATTACCCTCTTTTCGCTGGTCACGGCGTTTTTTCGGAGTGGCTTTTTCGGTTTTTTCCTCGCCCGCCAAATTTATCCACCCCCGCTAATCTAACCCGTAAATCCCACGACAATGCCGTTCAAATTCTCAAACAGCACGCCCATTATCATTTCAAGAAATTCCCCGACAGCAGGCGCGCTTGCCGCAAGAACAACAAATCCCACCAGCATTTTCAGCTGTATATTCAGCACGAAAACGTGAATTGTCGGTACAGCTTTCATCAATACGCCTATGCAAAATTCCGTAATCAGCGACGCCGCTATAACAGGCATTGCAAGTTTCAGCGCAAGCGTCAATACGGTTTCAAAATACATGACAATTATATACAGAATGTTAATATCGAAGCTTTGATAACCCACGGGAATACTGTCAAACGAAACTGCTATAAGTTCAATATAGCTTTTATGCCCGCCTACCGCAAGGAAATACAGCATAAACCAGTAGCTGTAAAGGTTTGTCGTAAGACCTGCGTTGCCGAATGTGGGATCGTAGCTTTTTGCCATTGAAAGACCAAGCTGCATGTCCGTAACTTCACCCGCGAGTGAAAATATCTGTAACATCAGATTTACGAAAAACCCCAGAATTGCCCCGACAAAGAGTTCTTTAACCAAATCGAATGCAAACGGGAAAAATCCGTCGGGCAGTTGATATTCAAAATTTCCCGCCGCAGTCATCATTATCGCAAGAACAAACGAACCTGCCGCCCTGAATGTATTCGGCACTCCTCTGCGCGAGAAGATGGGGTTAAAGGAGAAAATCCCCGCTGTTCTTGCAAGCACCATGATGAAAACAACCGCGTCAGTAAATAAGACGTTCCATATATCAGCCACAATTTACCAACTTTCCCCGCCTGCCCACTTTTATTCACCGTACAACTTGACCGCCTGCCAACTCACAAACCAACTTGCATGCCTTAGCCAAACCGCCAAACAAACCGCCGACTGCCTGCCCGCTTAACCTTTCATCACTATGCAATCGGTATCTCGGCAAGTTTGTCCATAAGCCAGTTAAAGAAATCAATGCACTCGTTTGTCATCCACGGCGCAAGGAAAAACAGTGTAAGTCCTACGCACACTGCTTTCGGCGCAAAGGAAATGGTTTGTTCGTGAATTTGCGTCGCCGCCTGCAAAATTGAGATAATAAGACCTACAAGCATTGCGACAATAAGAACGGGCAGCGCCAGTTTAAACGCCAGCATTATCGTTTCCCGCATTATCTCCATAACCAAATCTTGTGTCATATGTAAAAAACCTCTTTTCAGCCACGCTACCAGTTGTAGCTTGATACAATTGAACCTATCATTAAATTCCAGCCGTCCGCCAGTACAAACACCAGTATCTTAAACGGCATTGAAATCATAGCCGGCGGCAGCATCATCATGCCCATAGACATTAGCGTTGAACCGACAACTATATCTATAACCAGAAACGGCAGGTAAATCATAAATCCCATTTGGAATGCCCGCTTTAACTCGCCTATCATAAACGCGGGTATGATTGTCGTAAGCGGTATTTCGTTTTCTTTATATTCATCGGTTAATCCCGTATCGGGGATTTCCGTATTTGACAAGTCAATAAAGAACTCCAAATCATCATTTGTTGTCTGCTTCAGCATGAACCTTTTAAGAGGCACACTTGCCGTATCCAACGCTTCTTCAAGCGTCATTTCCTCGTTTACATACGGCTGATATGCGATTTCGTTCATCTCCGTGAACACGGGCGCCATTATAAACAGCGTAAGAAACAGCGCAAGTCCCGTCAAAACCGTATTCGGCGGGGTATTCTGCGTCTGCATTGCCGACCGCAGAAATCCTAAAACGATAACAATTCTCGCAAAGCACGTCACCATCATCAGCAGCGACGGCAATAGCGCAATAAGCGTCAGCAGTATGATAACTTCAAGAGGCTGCGACGCGTCAACGCCTATAAGTTCCTGCAAAACAGACGCTGTCGGCGATGAACCGACGTTAGATTCGGGCGTGTCGAGATAATCTCCGGGCTGTCTGTTGCCGTCCTCGGAATCTGCGCTCCCCGAATTTTCACTGTCCTCAGAGTTAGTAACCGCAGAGTTTTCAACGTCGGGATTAGCCTCGGCATATGCCCTCAGTTCAATTGACACAAATGTAAACAAGATGGTAAGAAACAGTGAAACGCAAAATTTCAGTATCAGTTTCTTATCCGTTTCAAACAAACGTTTCAGCAAAAAATACCCTTCCTTTGCGTTTCATTTCTTTTTATCGAACATATTTCCCATAACGATTTTCATGCTGTCGAGGAATGACGGGTTTTCGCCGTTTTTATTTTCGATAACGCCCATTATCTCTTCCTCTGTCTTATCGACATCACACAGCTTTTCCGTATGATTTTGGGAAACGCCGATAACCATGCACTTTCCGCACACGCTTACCAAAAGCAGGCACTTATCCTGTCCGATATTTACCCTTTCAAGGACTTTCAGATTTCTGCTGCTTCCCATATAAACGCGCGAATTAAGCTTTTTCATCAGCCAGAACAGCACGAAAACCAGCGCAAGAACGCCGATAAGAGCCATAATCAACTTAAAATATTCCAAGCTTGCCTCCCGATTATTGCTCCGGCACTGTCAATTTGTAACCCTATGCCATATTTTTAAACAGTATAAACCGCAAAAAGGCGGGCTTCTCCACCCGCCTGATAGTATGCAGAAATCAGCCGAGTACCTTTTTAACAGTCTGGAGAATTCTGTCCGCCTTAAAAGGCTTTACAATGAAGTCAAGCGCGCCGAGCTTGATTGCCTCGACAACCATAGCTTCCTGTCCCATAGCCGAACACATAACAACCTTTGCCATGGGATCGCCTGCCTTGATGTCCTTAAGCGCGTCAATGCCCGTCTTATTCGGCATCGTTATGTCCATAATAACCAAGTCCGGCTTTTCCGCAGCGTACACCTCGCAGGCTACCACACCGTCGGAAGCTTCAAGGATATTTGTGTACCCGTTTTTCGTAAGAGTGTCCTTGATAAGCATTCTCATAAAAGCCGCGTCGTCAACAAGTAAAATCTTCTTATCCATAATTTTGTCTCCTTGATAAAAATTTATAGGTTAAAGTTTCAGAAAATTTCTTTATTCCTTGCCTAAGCTGTCAACAAGCTTGTTTTTGACAATCTCGGTAATTCTGACCGCGAAGTTATCGTCAATTACCACAACGTCGCCCCTCGCTATCAGATTTCCGTTTACAACAACATCGACAGGCGCGCCTGCCTGACGCTCAAGCTCTATAATCGTTCCCTGCGTAAACTCAAGTATATCCTTGACCTTGCGCTTTGCCGTTCCGATTTCGACCGATATTTCAAGCGGAACGCCCATCAGCAGTTTCAAGTTGTCCTTTTGGTCTGCGGGGATTCCGAAGTCCATAGCGTCAAACTGATGAAGCTGTGCGTTCTGGACATTGACGGGCGGTGCGGGCATCGGATATGCGCCGTATGCCGCGTACTGGTTGGGATAACCGTAACCCGGCTGGGGATACCCTTGCGGCGGCATCTGATACATCATCTGCTGTTGCTGCATATCGGGCGGCGGCATCTGCATATCGGGTGCGGGCATCTGCGGTGCTGCTGCAGGCGCAGGCTGCGGTTGTGCAGGTGCGGGAGACGGTGCGGGGCTTGGTGCCGCCGCTGCAGGAGCGCTTTTTTCTTCCGGCGCGTCCTCCGGCATCTGGAATTTCTCCATCATCTTGCTTGACAATGTCTTAGCAAGGTCAAGAGAAAGCACCGACATGAACTCGCTTTCCATAACTCCGTCAACCGTGAGTTTAAACGTAACCGCCACCACCGTAGCGTCTAGCGGCATTTCGCACAGGTCGCCGAACTTTGTCTGTTCTATTATGTATGGGGTAGGAACCGAAATATCAACCGTAATTCCCAGCAAATCCGAAAGCGCCGTAGCTGACGCGCCCATCATCTGGTTCATAATTTCGCTTACCGCGCTGATATTCAGTTCGTCAAACTCAAAATTCGGATCAATAACAAGCGGATTACCCAGCAGTTGGTTCAAGATAAGCTGAACGTCGTTCTGCTTCAAAACCATCATATTCAGTCCGTTTATACCCTGAACATAAACGATTTTTACGCAGATAGCAGGTTCGAGGTTATCGTAGTTTAAGTCGCCGACTTTGACAACGTTTACCTGCGGGGTAGTAATCCAGGTTTTTGCATTGAGCAGTTCTGAAACTGCGGTTGCGGCTGAACCCATACTGATGTTGAGGATTTCGCCGACCGCGTCTATTTCGTATGAGCTGAACTCAATGTTCTCTTCATTTCCGTTTGCCATCAGAAACTATACCTCAATTCCCTATAAAATTTTCTATCATTATCGCTTTTTTATTATTATAAGTGCCGAGTTTTCCATCGCACCAATCCTTGTTGCCTACTCTCACCAATATATTTTCAGTTATCTTCGTGTTAAGCGGGATAACGTCGTTTACCTGCAATGTAAGCACCTCGTACATATCGAGGTTTATCTCTCCGAGTATAGCCTTTATCTGCAAATCCGTAGTTGAAATTCCCGACATAATGCTGTCGCGGCGCTCAGCTTCGCGCTTTTCGTCAGTCTTGCGCCTTGTGATGCTGTAGCGGTTTATAAACTTGCTCATTATCTCGTCGAGGTTAATTGCGGGAATACAAACCGAAATTACCGACTTCGTGTTGTTTATCTCAACTTCGAGCGCGACGATAATGACCGTATCTTCGTGACCTATCGTCTGGACAACTCTCGAGTTCGTTTCAATTCCTATAAGCCTCGGTTCAAGGTCGATATGCGACATCCACGGCTCCTTGATGAGCGACGCAAACGACTTCATAACGCCGTTCATTATCGTAGTTTCAATGTCGGTGAAGTCGCGGTTGGTGTCGGAATATTCGCCTTTACCGCCGAGAAGTCTGTCGATCATTGTATATGTAACAGCGTTTGATATCTGGATAATTATATCGGTTTCATTGATTTCATCATTTTTAATGCCCAAATCAACCATACCCATGATAACATAATCGGGCAGGGCGTTGTTGAATTCGCTGTATCTCTGCTCCTCAATGTTTACCAGCGACACTCTGCAGTACAGTCTCAGCAAACCCGTAAGGTATGACGACAAAAGCCTTGAATAGTTCTCAAAAATGCTTTCAAGAACCTTTATCTGTTCCTTGGTAAACTTCTTCGGGGCACGGAAATCATATTCTTTGATTTTTGTTTCGCTTGAAGATGATACGACTGGCTCTACGCCGCTTGCGACGCTTCGAAGCATTTCGTCAATCTGCGCCTGCGTCAGAACATCAGCCAAAATAATCCCCCCAAAAATTCAATTCCGAGAGCGTTTTACTGCTTACTCCGCGTCCTCGTTTTCCTCTTCTTCGCCCTCTGCGCTTACGACAAACTCACTGCTGTCGATTATAGAGGGACCTTCGTTTGAGGAAACGCCGCTGTTAGACACAGCGTTGTCCTTTATGTAGCCTATTACCCAGTCAGCCGAACCCTCGGGCAGCTTCGTGTAATCATTGTCCTTTGGAACTTCATCAAACTGACTGCTTCCAAGACCGTAATCGTGGTCGAGAATATCCTGAATAACGTCCTTATCCGTCATGTCAAGTTCATTCTTAAGGAACATTATCTCAACACGCCTGTTCTTTGCCATACCCTCAAGCGTATCATTCGGCGCCACTGGTTCGTTCGGGCCGCACGCCTTAAGCCTGTACTTTGAGTAATCAATGGTATCCTTGGACATAAGGTGCAGATGAACGCTGTTTGCGCGAAGTGCAGACAACTGCATATCCCTCGTCTTATCCGTGCCGTCGTCGGCGGTATGACCTGAAATGGTCATAGTGCGTATCGAATTTTGAATAAACCTGATGGCGGGGATAAAGTTGTTGAGAACTTTCTTGCCCTCGTCCTTTAAGATATAGCTGTTGCCGTCAAAGAAAACCGAGTCGTTGAACGTAAGCGTTATATGCGCCGCGCCGTTTTCAACCGCAATAACATCCGACAAGTTGTTATCGTCAACGTACTCAACGAAGTACTGATACAGTTCCTCAAAGCTCTGCGGCAATTCGCCGTCTCCTCCGCTGTCGTCGGGCTGGTCATCTGTAACGCCGCCCGTGCTGTTTTCGGTAGCCTCGTGGTTGTTGTCAATAACGGTGTTCAGATAATTACCGTTGTTCTGAAACGCCGAGAAGATAAGCTGCAGTTTGGTTTCATCAAGGTTTGAGCAGGCAAACAGCAGTACGAAGAACGTAAGCAGCAGCGTTACCATGTCCGCATATGTATTAAGCCACTCGCCCGTGTTTTCTTCGGGTTTCTTCGGAAGTTTCTTAGCCATACCCGCCCGCTCCTTTCCTCGGCAATACTTGTGTTCATGCGGGAAATGCCCACAAGCACACAATTACTAAAACAATTATAGCACAATTCGCTCAAAATTGCAAATAGTTTTTTAAAATTTTTCTGAAAAAAAGACGCGCCAAAACCGAGACCTGCTGTAAGACAGGCTTTTTAAACGGAAATTCACGATTTTTGCGTAATAAATTTCTCCGTTTTCAACAAAATTATGTTGTGATTTCTTGCTGTTTTTTGGTGATTATTCCGATTTTTTTAATGCCTATCGGGAGTATGCTGGCTCTTTGGGAGCATAAATTCAAGTTTTTCCTGAATATACCTGGGGTTTGAACCTCCTGCAATTGCCAGAACGCCCTCCTCGATTATCTGCATACAAAGCAGCTCTTGCTCGTGGGTGTTTTTCAATGCCATTCCTATGGGCGCAAACAGGACGTTTGCGAAAAGCGAGCCGTAGAACGTTGTGATAAGTGCCTGCGCCATACCGCCCGTAAGTCGTTCGGGGTGGTTGAAGTCCATCTGGTTAAGCATGTTGATAAGTCCTATCAGCGTACCCAACATTCCGAATGCGGGGAAAATGCCGACGCCTTTTTCAAAGAACGAGCGTCCGTTCTCGTGCCTCTCGCACATGAACATAATCGTATCGTCCAACATTCCGCGCACCTTTTCGGGATCGTTTGCGTCAACGATAAGCATAAGGCTTGACTTCATAAATGGATCGGGACACTGGTTTGCGCTTTCTTCGAGCGCAAGCAGTCCTCTTGTACGCGCGACCTGCGCATACTCGACAATGTTTGCTATGTACTTTGTCGGATCGTACTTCTTTGGCTTTAAAGCTATCATAAATCGCTTTCCCAAGCCTTTAAGATACGACATCGGGAATGACGCGATAAGACAGCCTATCGTGCCGCCGACGGTAATTGCCAGCGATGAAATTTCGATGAAGTTCATCATATTTCCCGGAATTATTTTGCCGTCCTGGAAGAATATACCGAAAATTACCAGTCCGAATGCAACTACCCAACCTATAATAAGCGAAATATTCAAAACGTACCCCTCACTTTTTTATCGGAATGTTCCGAAATTTATTCTTTATTCAGCAGGCTTCTGCCTGTCATTTTTTCCGACAAGCCTTGCTCTGCGCATTCGCCTGTTGTTTTCCAAAATGAGATTTTGCAGCTCGTTCATACTCTCGCGAACTATATAGCTGTGTCCGTTTTCAAGAACGATTACCGTGTCGGGCGTTTCGTTTACGGTTTCAATAAGTTCCTCGTTGAGCATAAAAATCTTTCCGTCAAGCTTTGTTAAAAACACCATATAACCACCGAATTTAACGGCGGGGCGCGCTTTTTACCGCACGCCGAAGCGCGCCCGTTGCCGTTTATTTTAAGTTAATTACCTCTTAAGGCTCAAAAGTTCTTCGAGCATTGTATCGGATACCGTGATTACACGGGAGTTTGCCTGGAATCCTCTCTGCGTGGTAATCATATCGGTAAATTCCTGCGAAAGGTCAACGTTTGACATTTCGAGTGCGCCCGAAACAATTGCGCCTGCGCCGTCAGAGCCTGCAACGTTTACCTTGGGCGAGCCGGAAGCCACGGTTTCCTTGAAGTTTGTACCGCCGACCTGCGCCAAGCCGTTTACGTTGTCGAATGTTGCAATATCAATTCTGCCGAATGTGATATAGCCGTGTACCGCGTGAAGTCCGATAATTGTTCCGTCGGGCTGTACTACTATATCCAGCAGGTCGCGCATACTCTGCGGAGCGCCTATTCTGCCGTTTTCAAGGTTGAACGTGCCTAAGCTCTTAGCCGTTTCGGTATAGAAGCTGTCCTTGCCGTTTGTGGGGGCAATCGCGGGGTTTCCGCCGAAGAATGCGTCTCTGAATACGGGCTGCCATATCTCGTCTGCAGGCTTTACGTCCTCGAATGGGCTTGTGTCATCATCTACGTCTTCAATCGCATTACCCTCGGCGTCATAATATTCCCATTCTGTTTCATCATCTATCTCACTTAAATCATCAACTTCGGCTGTTCTTGTTACGCCATTTCTATCTGTTTCGGTAACAACTAACTTGTCGTCTTCGCCTTCCTTAGCAGTAACAACTCTGTCAAAGTTGTAATTCGGACCGTAATCAAGACCTGAAATCTCGTTAAATTCGAGTATCTTCTTCTGGTCGCCCTTTGCGGCTTCCTTGATAGCCTGGTTTACATCACCGATTGTGGAGTCTGCGCAGATAGTAACGTTGAGCGTTCCCTCGTCCCAGACTGCGCTTGTCTTGCCGTATCCCGACTTGTAGCTGAATACAACCTTGTAGTTGTTTCCAAACTCTCCTGCTTCCTTAACCTCAACATCAAGCGTAACGCCCGTCTTTGTACCGCCAACAAGCTGAACACTATCAGCAGGAGCTTTAGGAGCTTCATAAGTGCCGTCTTCCTTTTCAGTATAACCAAGCAACTCCTTTAATACGTTTTCTCTCTGTCCGTTTGACGGAAGAACCATATTGTCGCAGTTAAGCTTGGAAGCCGTACCGCCCTCAGCTTCAATGCTGTTTATCTGTTCACTGATAGCCGCGTTAATATCAGCAGCGGTGCTGTCGCCGTAAATCTCAAGCGACCATTCGCCTGTTTTCTGGTCGTATGTTGCTTTTACTTTTTCATCAACGTTCTCAGCCGCAGCCTTAACTGTTACCTTAACGGTATCCTTGCAGGTAGGATCGGGAACAGAGAACGTCATATAAGCGTGCTTTGTAAGTCCTGCTTCCTGATAGGTGGTGTGGAACTGGTACTCGGCAGTCTGGGTGGAAACCTTGAAATCATCAACAATGTTGCTTGCCGCGCGCGCCGCAACGTCGTCGGGAATGCTCGAAAAGTCGAACTTCAATTCAACGTCGTCGGGAAGCTGAACGCCGCCTGCCTGCAAAGCCGTAGCGATTGCCGCCTCGAAATCGTCCTGCGAACCGTACTGGTCGTCGGGATTGAAGAATATGTTAAGAATGCCGTTGTTGAGAGTTGCATAAGGGAACTCTGCGGGCGTGAATGTAATGGAGATGTTGGTGTTGTCAGAAGGCGCGGACATTGACAGCGTAACGTCAACGCCGTTTACTCTCTGCGTAGCGCTGGAGCAGTTGTCCTCGGTATCGGGGATAACTATTCTTATTCTCTGGGTGCTGGGTTCAACGCCCTGGGGATCGCCCGTAACGCCGAGAACAAAGTTGCCCGCGGTGTTTACAAGGTATCCGTCGTCGTCAACGGTGAAGTGTCCTGCTCTTGTGTAGAAAATGCTTCCCGTTGAATCCATAACCTGGAAAAATCCCTGACCGTCAAGCGCAACGTCGCTCCACCAGTCGGACTGGGTATAACCCGACTGCGTCATGTTTGCGTTTGTTGACGCAAGCTTAACGCCGTAGCCGACCATTGCGGGGTTTATGCCGCCCGAAGTAGCTGTGCCCTGAGAGGGGTTTATTTTGTACTGATAGTAAATATCGCGGAATGTAACAACGCCCGCTTTAAAGCCTACGGTGTTGACGTTTGCGATGTTGTTGCCGATAACGTCCATTTTTGCCTGGTGTGTTTTAAGACCTGAAACGCCTGAATATAATGATTTAACCATAATTGACCTCCAAAAAACTTAATGTTTCTCTCCGTGAGCGGGGTTTAAGTCGTAAACCCCGCAATGAATCCCCGAAGGTCCGTTCATATTATCACGGTAGAGTCGATATTTGTGAAAATATTTCCTTTAAGCTCTTCCTGAGCAATGGTCGTAATGACCTTGTTGTTTCTCACGCTGACAACAAACGCATTATCGCCTACAAGAATAAGCGCGTCCTGACTTCCCTTATCCGCCGCAATCTCAACGCCTTTATTCAGCCTGTCGAGTGTGCCGTTTTCGGTAATGTCGATATTTCTCTCGGAAATTCTCTGCATTGCGTGCTTTGAAAACTCAACGCCCTGCTTTTCCTCGATTTTCTGCTTAAGAGCTTCGGCAAAGCTTTCTTCGCCTTGTTCTTTCGCGATTTCTGCCGGAGAAACGCTGTTTCCCGTAGTAACTGTAATTTGATTACGCAGCGCAAGGTATTCACTTATAAGCATAACTCATACCTTTACCTTTCTGCAGTAAATCAGCCCTCTTTGTTTTCCGTATCGGTTTCATCAACGGTTTCGTCGGGATTTTCGCCCTCTTCGGGATTTTCAACGTCGCCCGTATCTCCCGAGCCGTCGTCAACTGTCGCATAAGTCAGTTCAACAATATCCTCGATAGGTCTTGAACTTCCGTTTATAACAACGTAAATCTTTCCGTCCATAACCCTAATCGCTTCAATAAATCCCGCGTCAAGGTAGTTGTTTCCGTCCGGCAATTTTCCCGAAATCGTAGCGTACATGCCTATCATCATGCTTGCTCTGGAAATGCTGTCGCCTAAGAAACTTTCTGTTACCGAGCCGACATTTCCCGAACTTTCGCTGCCCGTGCCTGTGCTCGGCGCGTCCTTTACGCCTGTAACCTTTGACAAGTCGAACGTTTCGCCGTCAATTGTCACGGTGTAGCTTTTGTTGTCGGCGGTTTTTGAAACGCTTTCAACAATGCCCGTCTTGCTTATAACGTTCTTGCCCTCAACTCTTGTTGCGGTAGCGATTTTGCCTACAAGGCTTGACGCATATGTTGCCATAGAATACTTGCTCGCGTCCTGCATATAGCCCATCTGGCTGAAAGAAGCCAACTGCGACAAGAACTCGGTGTTTGACGTAGGTTCAAGCGGATCCTGATACTTCATTTCACCCACAAGCAACTGCAAAAACGTATCGGCGCTTACAAGGTCATCATCCGAATCAACGAACTTGTCCTTATACTTTTCGTAATTCGCCTGCATCTGTTCAGTTGAAGTTAAAATTCTTCCCGTAGAATCTGCCATAAAATTTCCTCCTTTTTTAAGTTGATAAATCACATTGCCGCGATTATGTCGGCAAAAGACTTTCCGTTTTCATCCGTTTCTTCATCAGTGTTGTTTTCCTGTGCATAATACGGATTTTTGGCGCTTCCTCTGTAATCCTGCGCCGCGTGGTTTTGCTGGGACTCGTTTACGGTCTGCCAGGTTTCGAGGTTCATGCCGTTGTTTCTCAAGTTGTGCTGGATAAGTTCGCTGTTTTGTTCGAGCAATCTCTGCGTTCTCGCATTTTCAGCCACAATCGTAACCGAAACCGCGCCGTCAGCCGCCTTAGTCATCTTGACCGTTATCCTGCCCAGTTCTTCGGGATTAAGCATAAGGCTGTACTCGTTCTTGGCGTTGTTTTCCTTGGCAACCTGTTCAACAAGCTTCTGAATTTGACTTATGAAATCCTTTTGAGATACGACTATCATCTCTCCGATGTCCTTGCGCAAAATAACCGTGCTTTCGGTGATATTACCGTGCAAAAGACGAACTTTGCTTAAATCGTTCTGCATTTTAGGCTCTGTTTCGGGCTTCTGCTTTGCGTTTTTCAGCATTTCAAGCTCCTCGCCAAGCGCCTTTGCCCTCTCGTCAACAGCCTTTACGGATACGCCCTCGCTTGCGTCGGCAGGCGTTTCCTGCACCTCAATGTCGGTTTTCTCCGCCTTGTAAGTTCTTACTTCGGGCTTTGAAATCTCGCCGTTGTCAACAGCTGTTTTCAGGATTTCCGCTGTTTCGCTCGTCAAAACGGTTTCTTTCGGCTGTTCAGCAACATTTGTTTCAGCTTGCTTGGGCGCTGCTTCAACATTCGTTTCAGCAACGTTTGTTGTTTCAGCCTGCTTCGGCGCTGCTTCAACATTCGTTTCAGCAACATTTGTTGTTTCAGCCTGCTTCGGCGCTGCTTCAACATTCGTTTCAGCAACGTTTGTTGTTTCAACCTGCTTCGGCGCTGCTTCAACATTCGTTTCAGCAACGTTTGTTGTTTCAGCCTGCTTCGGCGCTGCTTCAACATTCGTTTCAACAACGTTTGTTGCTTCAACTTGCTTCGGCGCTGCTTCAACAGCTTTGGTTTCAACAACGATTGTTGTTTCAGCTTGCTTCGGCGTTGCTTCAACAGCTTTGGTTTCAACAACGATTGTTGTTTCAGCTTGCTTCGGCGTTGCTTCAACATTCGTTTCAACAACATTTGTTGTTTCAACTTGCTTCGGCGTTGCTTCAACATTTGTTTCAACAACGTTTGTTGCTTCAACTTGCTTCGGCGTTGCTTCAACAACATCTGTTTCAACAACGTTTTCCTTAACCTCTTCAGCCGTCACATTTTCAGCTTCAACAACGTTTTCCTCTGCAACAGCTTCTTTTGCTTCAGACTTGAACTCCTGCGCGGTATTGACATGGTTTTCAATGATTTCGTCAACTATCTCCATGTCCTCGGAATTGACGGCTTCAACCTTAATTTCCTCGCCGTCTGTTTCCTCGCCCGTAAGCGCTTTCAAAATCTGCGCGATTTCGTCCGACGTGTCAATGTTCATCAGGCTTGCAAGAACATTCATGTCCGCCGTTTCATCAGCGTCCTCGTCGTCATCTTTGCGCTTCAGAAGTTTTCCCGTCAGAAGCATGATTTCTTCCGCGAAATCAAGGTCTTTCAGCCTGTCGTCATCTTCAACCTGACACGCCGCCGCAACCTCTTTCAAAAGCTGCGGAGTTATTTCCTCTTTCGGAATGTCGTCAATGCTTACCTCGCCGCTTACTATCTTTTCGGCAAGTTCTTTCGGGTTTTCCTGTACGTCCGCGCTGTCGATAACAATGCCCGCCTTTTTAAGGTCTTCAACGGTCGGAACATCAAATTTCCCCTCGTCAAACGCCTTTTTGATGTCGGCGAATTTCTGAAGTTTCCCGTCTGCTTTCGCAAGCATTTCCTCAAACTTTTCGGCTTGAACATTCTGCTCTGCAACTCTCTGCGGAATTGCCGCGTCGGAAATCATAAAATCGCTTCGAACATTATTTACCGTTACTGCCATTGTTTCACCTCCTTATTGAATTAAAATGTATATATCAAGGCTTTCGCCGTGATAGCTAAAGTTAAGCCGATTGTTCAGTTTCGGCTTTCAAGCGACGCTCTTATCGTCTGACCGCTAACAAATTCCTCTATAAACTGTTCGTTTTCCTTGCCTGACGCAAGCTTGTATTCTTCAAGCTGTTTTTCTTCGAGCATTTCAAGCGTCTTTACATCTTTTGTTGCTTCTACCACAACAGACAGCTGCTTTTCGATTTCAGCCTTTTTCTGCAAAATCTGCTGTTCTTTGATATGTATGTCCTGCTGTAATGTTACGATATAACGCTTTCTCACCGCAACATCAGTCGCTCTCGCGCCCTGCATACAAACTGTCGTAAGTTCTTCGCTCTGCTTTTCAATCGTTTCCTGCAGCCTTTCAAGCGCTTCTTCAAGGCGCTTTAAGTCGCCCTGCAATACAGCAAGCGTATTCTTCTGCCTGTCAAGCTCCTGCTCGCGGAAATCTTTAAGCCTTTGCAGAGTAAACTGGAATTTCTTCACTTCAAATCACCGTCCGAAAATCAATCCTGCTGTTTCTTGTCGCCCACCGCTTCAATCAGCATTTTAACGGTTTCCTCCATAGGAAAGCTTTCTTTCGTTCCTTGCATAAGGAAATTGTTTATTGCGTCAATTTTCTTAATCGCTTCGTCAAGCTGCGGGTTTGTGCCGTGCTTGTACGCGCCTATTGAAATGAGGTCGTAATTCGCGTTGTACAGCGACAGCAGGTTTCTTAGCTTTCCCGCCGCTTCCTGATGCGCGGGCGTTGCTATTTCCGACATAAGTCTCGAAACGCTTGACAGAATGTCAATTGCGGGGTAATGATTCTGCGCCGCTATCTTTCTCGACAGTATGATATGCCCGTCAATAATACCGCGCACCGTGTCTGCAATAGGTTCGTTTGTATCGTCGCCCTCAACAAGCACCGTATATATGCCCGTAATTGAACCCTCAGGGAAATTTCCCGCCCTTTCAAGCAATTTCGGCATTGCGCTGTAAATCGACGGCGTATAGCCTCTTGCGATAGGGGGCTCGCCTGTTGACAAGCCGACCTCGCGAAGCGCCATTGCATAACGCGTAAGACTGTCCATCATAAGCAGTACGTCCATGCCCTGCTTCATGAAATACTCTGCGATTGCCGTTGCCGTAAGCGGGGCTTTTGAGCGCATCATAGCAGGTCTATCGGATGTTTCAACCACAAGCACCGACCTTGCCATTCCCTCCGCGCCCAAATCGCGCTCGATAAACTCTCTTACCTCGCGTCCTCTTTCTCCGACAAGGGAGATGACGTTTACGTCAGCTTTTACCTTTCTGGCAATCATTCCCATAAGCGTTGATTTTCCGACGCCCGAACCTGCGAAAATGCCCATTCTCTGACCTTTGCCCATTGTGAGCATTCCGTCAATTGCCCTTACGCCAAGTTCAATGGTTTCGTGAATAGGCGGTCTGGTGAACGGGTTTACGGGAATGCCCGTAATTGAAACCTCGTCGTCATAATCGACTTCCGGCTTTCCGTCAAGCGGGTTTCCCATGGCGTCAATAATGCGCCCTTTAAGCCCCGCGCCGACCTTTACCGTAAGCTTATCGCCCGTGTTGTCAACAATAGAACCCGGTCCTATGCCCTCAATTTCCGTATACGGCATAAGCAGAATGTTGCTTTTGTTAAACCCGACAACCTCCGCTTTTATGAAGTTTTTCATATCTTTCGAGAAAATCCTGCACACATCACCGACGCTTGCGGTAGGACCGCTTGCCTCAATCGTAAGCCCCGATATTTTCTCGATTTTGCCCATATAGCGGAAAAGCTCGGCATTTTCTATATCACTGCGAAATCCCGCTAAATCAAGCATTGTACCACTCCGTTTAACCTATAGGCGAACTGCCTTTTATCCGACATCTGCCTTTATCTTAATCCGACAGCGAAACGGTTTTCAGTTCCCGAAATCACTTTTCGCCGTCATTCTGCTGTTCATCTGACGCCGTTTCTTTTTCAGCCTTAGTTTTTCTGGTGCGCTTTTTCGGGGTTTCACTGCGGAATTTCCCGTCGCCGAGTTCTTTTATCATCTTAAGCTGAGTCATAATTCCCGCGTCTGTTATCTCCTCGCCGTTGTCGACGATAACCGTTCCCGGATCGCCGTTTGCAAGAAGTTCAACCTCAACGTGCGCAAGCCCTCCGCAAAGCTGTTTAAGATATTCATAGTCCCCCGACAGCTCGGTCGTTGCCTCGTTTTCGTCAAGAGTAATGCGAATGACCTGCGAATTGCGGAAATCCTTTGCCGCCTGTTTTATCAGCTTTTTCGCCGCAGTGCCGTCCTTTACCGACATGGAATTAAGCGTCACTTTGTTGGCGATTTCCATAACGGTATCGTAAATTTCCTTTTCATACTGCTCGAAAAGCTTTATCTTCTGCTCGTTTATCCTGTCGGAAAACTCTCTCGCTTCGTCAAGAACGCCCTTTCCCTCTGACAACAGCAGCGCTTTTCCGTCCTTTTTGCCCTGTTCAAAGCCCTCTGCCTTTGCCTTTATGAAAACGTCGTCGCGCTTGCTTTCTGCGTCATTTACTATGTCCTGCGCCTCGGCTTCGGCAGTTTTTACAATGCCCTCCGCTCTGCGCTTTGCTTCAAGGATAACCTCTTTGCCCTGTTCAATGTACTGTTCCTTAAGCGCGGCAAGCTCGCTCTGCTTCTGCTCAATTTTGCGCATAGCCAGGATAATTTCCGTTTCCTTTTGAGCAAGAAGTTCCTCGGTCGTATATCTCGGCTTTACTTTTTCCTGTTCTTCGGGAACATCTGCTTCGGGCATTTTCTCGGCTGTATCCTCATTCTTTCGTAAAGCGACGGAATTAGAGATGTCAATTCCGCCGTTATACCGAACGGAATTATACTTGTATATTGCCATACATTCACCTCTGAAGCCAAATTATGCGATTATCTCGTCTCCGCCACCGCGGGTAATAGTAATCGTACCCTCCTGCTCAAGACGTCTGATGATAGCGACAATCCTCTGCTGAGCCTCGTCAACATCACGCATACGCACATTATGCAGATATTCGATATCCGCCTGCAAATTCTCTCTCGCACGGCTTGAAATGTTCGAGAAGATACACTCCGCAACTTCCTGCGTTGAACCCTTGATAGCAACCGCAAGGTCTTTGGAATCCACCTGCTTGACAAATTCCTGTATGTCCTTGCTGTCAAGACGTACAATATCCTCGAATACGAACATCTTCTGCTTGATAAGGTCGGCAAGCTTCTGGTCGCGCGCGCCCAACTCGTCAAATATGTACTTCTCGGTCGCTCTGTCAACGTTGTTCATAATCTCGGCAACGTAGTTTATACCGCCGACTTCCATGCTGTCTGTTGAAGCAAGCGTAGCGAACTTCTTTTCAAGCGACGCTTCAATTGACTTTACAACATCAGGCGAAGCTCTATCCATTGTCGCTATTCTCTCGACAACCTCAACGCGCTTTTCTTTCGGCAATTCCGAAAGTATAGCCGAAGCCTGGTCTGTTCTTGCATATGACAGAATAAGCGCGATTGTCTGCGGGTGTTCGTTCTGAACGATAGCCAGCAGGTTTTTATAATCGGCTTTTCTGACGAAATCAAACGACTTCGATTCAAGCTGTTTAGTGATTTTATTCAGCAGCATATCCGCCGCTTCAGCGCCGAACGCTTTTTCGAGAACGCTTCTTGCGTAGTCGATACCGCCCTCGGTCACTACTTTCTGCGTTAAGCACAGTTCATAAAACTCGTTTAAAACTTCTTCCACGACTTCAATTGACGGGAAATCCATTCTTGCAAGTTCTATTGAAATATTCTCAACGTCGTCGTCCGACAAATGCTTATATACCGCCGACGCATTCTCCGCGCCCATTGACGCGAGAACAAGCGCTATTTTCTTTGACGGAGCAAGCTCGTCGGCTTTTGTTACTTTCTCGGAACCGGGCATAACAACAACACCTCTTAATTCAACTTTGTCATAAACGCAAAGCCTTTAGACTGTCGATAAAGCCTCATCTGCGTCGTCAGCAATATAGCGTTTTGCGCGCAAGCGCATAATGCGAACAGCCACAAAGGCTAGTTGCAATGTTGCTTCAGCATTGAGCGCCTCGCGCTCAATGCGAGCATCTGAGGCTTTCTCGGCAGTCTAAAATTTGACTTTGAGATATGGCTTTTTAAGACAGTATAAAATCAACTTTCTTCTCTGAGCATATTCTTGATAATCGAGGCAACAATTTCGGGATTTGACTTCGCAAACTCGGAAATCTCGCGTTTGAGAATGGTCTCGCGCGAATCCTTTCCTGCCTCCTCCGTAAGGCTTGCGATATTGAAATCGACTTCCTTTGGAGTATCGTCCATTGACGAGATACCGCTCATACTGCTGCCGTACTGCGCTGATGCAGCAGCCGCAGCCGCGGCTTCCTGGCGTTTTCTTATCTTCTTCTTGCGGCTTCTGCTCATAAACAGCGACGCTATAAGCAAAAGTACAAGGAGTATGCCGAGCGCGATAACGATGAACAACAGTACGTTTCTGTATGTATCAATAGGTCTTGTAACAATTCCGATATTGTTTCCGCCGCCTACCGTTGAGCCGCCGCCAAGACCGTCAAGCGAGAATACCGTATTCCAAACGGAAACGTTGCCGATATCGGTGCCCGCCGCCATTGCAACCATTTCTTCAATTCCCTCACGCTCCGTTTCCGTAAGCGTATCCGAGTTTACGCATAAGCCTACCGACAGCCTGTCAACCGTATAGCCGTCTTTCTCGATTGTTGTTATAACGTTTGTAACGTCATACTGAATTTCGTGCTTATTATAATAGTACGATTCACCGTCAACAAGTCCGTCTATTGTCGGATAATCGGCAGGCGACCTGTCTCCGTTAGGCGTAACTCCTACAAGTCCGCCCGAATCCGTTTCGCCTATCCATTCCTGCTCGCTGTCCTCATGGTTGGCAACACCGTGGTCGGTATCTCCTACGGGGAAATACTCCGTGCTTTCAACCTTTTTGGAGTCGAAGTTTAAGTCCGCCGCAACGTTCAGCGTATAGCCGTTTTTGCCCCAGATGTCTGACAGCATATCGTCAAGCTGCGACTTCAGCGCTTCGGTTATCTCAAGCGTAAACTGCTGCCTTCTGCGCGCAACAGGCACGCCCGACGCGTCAACCTGACCGTTTTTCTCCTCTTCCTCTGAAATCCATTCATAAGCGCGTCCCTGTGTATCTACAACGGAAATGTTGTCAATGGTAAGGTCCTCAACGCTTGTTTCAATAAGCCTGAATATCGCCCTTACCTCGGCATTCGTCAGTTCCCCTTTTTCGCCGTCCCTCAGCTTAAGTGTAGCCGAAACGCTCGGGACTTCGTCCTTGCCTGTAATAACGTAATTCGGCGTATCGGGCATATTGAGAATAACCGTTGCAGTCGCTACGGGATCGAGCTGCGCAAGAGTAGCCGCAATGCGGGTTTCTCTCTGCTGACGCTGAACTTCGCGCTTGTCGGAATCCGTGCTCCACAAATCCACGCCGTCATTCCAGATGTCGTAATTCGTAGCGTTTTTTGGATAACCCTGCACAAGCAGGCTCATTCTTAGCTGGTCTACCTTGTCCACGGGCACGATTATATCTCCCGCCGTAGTCATTCTTACGTCGGTAACGCCCTGTTCCTGTATAAGCGCAACTATCTCGCCCGCTTCGGTGCTTGTAAGCCCCGAATACAGCGTAGCTTCGTCCTTATGATTAAGCAAAAGCGCCAATACTATTATAATAGCGATAAGCGCGACAGGGATACAGATAAGCATTATCTTTACAGCCTTTGAAAATCCCGTCCACTTATCTTTAATAAATACCGTAACCTTTTTTACTCTTTCACCCATGTTTAAATGCTGCCACCTTTAGTTATATCTGCATATTTATGATAGAATTATATGAACTTATTACCTCGTTCTTTACCGTAACAAGCAGCTCTACCGCATTAGCCGCTTTCTCGATATTTGCCTGAACTTCGGCTAAATTGTCAACATTTCCGAGCATAATGTCGATAGTATCTCTGTCGACCTGCTCATTTGTTTCAATAACGTTATCCACAAGCCCTCTGAAAATGTCAAGGAAAGACGCGCTGTCCACATCAACGGCATACCGCTGTGTGTCCATATCTTTCATTTTCCCCATGGGTTCCATTTCAGTAAGCGAAACAAAAGGCACAAATTCCATAACAATACTCCTATATCAACAATTATCCCTGACCTATTCTCAATGCCGCGGACGCCATGCTCTTCATAAGGTTAAAGACTTCAACGTTTGCGTTATACATATTCGACGCTTCCATAGCGTCCATTTCCTCTACCGCAATATCAACGTTTGTGTGGTAGACATACCCGTTCTCGTCCGCATAAGGATTGTCGGGGCTGTAAACGGGAGAAACGGGCGTAGGATCTTCAACAACCTGCGTGCACTCCACGCCTTTAAGCTGAACATAATTAAACCTTTTTGCAACATGCTGTCCCATTTTCGTCCAGAGAATACGCTTAAAGCTCTTATCCTCGCTGAAAACAACCATCTGGCGCTTGTAAACGTCCTCTGCTTCTGTCGCGTAATCGTCGGCATTAGCAATGTTCTGACCTATAATGTCAAGTCTGAACTGCTCCGCCGTCATACCCGAAACGGGAATATCAAACGAACTTAAAAAAGCCATTTCGTCCCTCCTTATTTAGTAACCATTGCGCTTCTGAGCCTTGAGAAGTTTCCGTTCATCTCGTTTATAAGCGCGTCAAACTGATAGCTGACCTTAGAAAGTTCAGTCGACTGTGTATCATGGTCGACGTTATTTCCGTCAGCCTGGTCGTCCGTGACTGTATCCACATAAATTTCCTGTGCAAGGTTAAGCTCCTTCTTAACAGTGCCGTTGGCGCGCAGTTTATCCTTAAGCACGCCGTGAAAAGTAAGGTATTTGCAGTTATACTCGGGCGTATCCTCGTTTGAGATATTCTGACCGATAATCTGCATCTTCTGCCACATAACCGACATTCCCTGTTCGGCAATTCTAAAGGCAGTCGTATCAAACAGAGCCATAGTAAAACCCCCTGCGAAAAAAATGTACTCCAGCTTACTTGTTCGCCTGTTTTTAGGCGCAATTATCCCGTAAGCTGCAATTATCCATAATCATTATACAACATATTTTATAAAATTTCAACAGCTTTTTTAAAATTTTCAACAAGCTGTCAAAATCCTGCACAAAAACAGCCTTATTTTTTGGCGCATAGCATTAACCGAACAAATTTTGAGCAAAAATTTCGGCAATTTTGCACAATACCCAAAATTCACTCCTCAAAAACTTTCACCAAATTTACAAAAATATTTCGGAAATTCCGCTTGACAAAATTCAAATTATGTGGTAGAATGGTAGTGTTGAATTGAATATGCCTTATAAACCGTTGAAGCAGATATAAAGACGCTTTGAGCGCTTACAGAGAGCGGTCGCTGCTGAGAGTACCGCAGAATGCTGAACGTCTGAACTTGCTGAATTAAATTCATGCGGGTTCTTAAATGGACTGCCGAGGGCATGGGGGAAACCGTTATCAAACTGTTGGAAAACCTTTTGATATGCACATTGTCAGCAAATAATGCTGACAACGCAGATGAGGTTTTATCGGCAGTCTGGGGAGTA
>CANQOJ010000007.1 GCA_947625455.1 uncultured Clostridia bacterium
CGTTCAAAAAGTCGGAGTTAATCATCCGCCCCTCTTTCGCATCGTAGGAGCCCTTTTCGAGGTCGCCGCCCGCAACTCCCGGCACGTCCTCAATAAGCACGTGTCCTCTTGCAAGCAGTGCGGTAAGTACAATAAACAGCGCTCGGTTTTTGCCTTTAACAACATTTGAAAGTTCTTGCGCAAGCTGTGTAAGAAGTTCTTGATTTTGATTATTATCCGACATAATATTAAGTACCTTTCTGAAATAAAGCTAAAAAGTTTTTAAACGCCTTCGTTTTTATTTTAACATATTTTTCCGAATAAATCAACTATTTTTTAAAAAGCTATTGAAAAACCGATTTGATAGTGATATAATGAAGAAGTCATTTAAAAGACAGTCTGAAAATGTATTTTCGGAATGTCTGTCATACAATGTTGTCCCTGCTAACCATTGTAAAAAAACAAGGAGGCTTTTTTATGCAAAAAAATGAATTTCTGAACACGGTAAATCTGGTAAGGCTTGCGCTTGTAGCCGCAATATACGCGGTTTTGACGTTACTGATTATGCCTATAGGCTACGGCGCAATTCAATGCAGGATAACGGAAGCTTTGGTGCTTTTGTGCTTTTACCGAAAAGATTACTGCGTTTCAATGATTTTGGGCTGTTTTATCGCAAATCTGTTCAGCCCTTTCGGGCTTTACGACATCATTTTCGGCACGCTTGCGACAGCCGTTGCGGTACTTCCTATGTACTATATAAAGAACATATATGTCGCTTCTCTTCTCCCTGTCGTAAGCAACGCACTTATCGTGGGATTTGAACTTTTCCTCTGCGGAGAACCATTCTGGTTCAGCGTTGGCACTGTGGCAATAGGAGAGTTTATAGCGGTGTGCGTTGTCGGCATTGTACTGTTTAAGGTCATACTTGAAAAAATCCCGCATTTTATGAAAGTAATCGGGAATACCAAATAGAAGCTAGAGATTAAGAGGTTAGAGGCTAGAGTTTGGGGGAAAAGCACGTTTGCTGTCTGTTGCCTACGCACGTTTAATCCAAAAACAATCTAATATTATCCGCGAAGCGGATTCCATGTCTAGCCTCTAGCCTCTTAATTTCTAGCATCTAAAAGGCTAAAAGTTTAAAAAAGTACTTGATTTTTAGCTGAAATCGTTGTATAATATAGCATGTATTATTTGCAAAGTGTTTTCGATTATGGGCGCAGGCCCCGACAGCACTGCGCCGTGAACCATGTCAGGCGGGGAACCGAGCAGCATTAAGCGGATTGTTGTGTGTGTACGGCAAGCCTGTTCCCATAATCGAGAACACTTTTGGACTTTTGATGATTTATTTTATCGGAACGGCGGTGTATAAATGTATCTGGCTTTTTATAGGAAATATCGTCCTAGAACGTTTGATGATGTTATATCGCAGGAACATATCACTACCGCGCTGAAAAATCAGATTAAGAATAATTCCTCTGCCCATGCGTATCTGTTTACGGGTTCAAGAGGTACGGGAAAAACCACCTGCGCAAAAATTTTCGCGGCGGCGGTGAATTGCCTTTCGCCAAAGGACGGCAACCCTTGCCTTGAATGTGAAAGCTGCAAAGCCATTTTAAACGGTTCTGCGACAGATGTTGTCGAAATGGACGCGGCGTCAAACAGAGGCGTTGATGATGTAAGACAGCTAAGAGATGAGGTTTCATATGCGCCCGTAAGCTGTAAATACCGCGTTTATATAATAGACGAAGTGCATATGCTTACGCCCGAAGCGTTCAATGCTTTGCTGATAACGCTTGAAGAACCTCCCGAACACGTTAAGTTCATTTTAGCGACAACAGAATTGCATAAAGTTCCCGCAACGATTGTTTCGAGATGTCAGAGGTTTGCATTCCGCAGAGTTGATGCGGAGGAAAGCGCGAAAAGACTGCTTGAAGTAGCGGAAAAAGAGGGCGCGCAGCTTGACGAGGACGCGGCGCTGCTTATCTCAAGGCTTTCTGACGGCGGCATGAGAGACGCGCTGTCTATTCTTGACAGGTGCGTTTCTACCGACAATCACGTTACAAGCGCTGTGGTGCGCGACTGCGCGGGCGTTGCCGACAACAGCTTTTTAGCGGAATTTGCCGATATGATTGCAAACGGTAACGCAGGCGGGTGCATCAGGCTTTTGTCTGAACTTTACAGAAACTCAAAGGATATGGCGGTGGTTGTGGACGAACTTTCGGGATATTACCGCGATTTAATGCTGTGCAAGACCGCGCCTGATGATTTAAGCCTGCTTTCATGTATGCCCGGCGAGTACGAAAGAGTGAAACAATCGGCAGACGCTTATACTTTGGGCGAAATACTAAGATGCCTTACGATTTTACGCGAATGTGCGGACGGGCTTGGAAAAACACGTCAGCGCAAAACGTTTGCGGAAATGTGCTTTGTAAAATTATGTACGGGCGCAGATGCGGGAGTTTCGGAAAGAACTGTTTCAAAGCGTGCCGAATACCGCGTTATACAGCCCCCGAAAGAGGAGTTTATACCTACCCCGCCCGAAAAAATGTCGCGCGAAAGCCTTAATAACCTCAACAAAATGCGCGAGGTAACTAAGGAGATATTAAAGTTTGCCGACAACGGTGGACAAGTTCCCGTTGAAGAAGCAAATGAACCTCCCGCTGAAGCAGCAACCGAACCGCCTAAAATAGAAGAACCTCCCGTTAATGAACAAACCGAACCTCCGCAGATAACAGAAGAACCGCCTGTTGAAGCAACTTATGAAAACAGCGATGAACATGACGGAAAAAATGACGTTTCGGGAGAGATAAATCAAGCTGAAGCAGGTACAAGCAAAGTTCCCGAAAAAATAACGCATGAAGAATGGCTTAGTGTAATTGAAAAGTGCGATGATTTGAACCGCATGCTTCTTGGCGGTTCAAATGCGGAACTTTTCGGAAATACTCTGCTTGTCACCACAAACAAGGTGCTTTTGCTCAGTAACTCCGACAAGGAAACCGTATCTCAAATGCAAAAGGAAATCTCAAACGCATTAGGATTTCCGATTATACTGAAAATCGAAAAAAGCGGGAATACGCCCGCCGAAAATATGAGCGAGGTCGAAAAGCTTTTAAACAAAGCCGAAAGCCTCGGAATTTCAATCAGAAAAGGTTAAATCGAAAGGAATTTGTGCTATGAAATCAAGACTGCCCGAAGAATACCGCAACTCAAACGCAAATATGAATCAGATGGTCAGAAAAGCCCAGAAAATGCAGGAAGAAATAACCCGCGTCCAGGAAGAACTTGAGCAAAAAGAGTTTACAAAGCAGGTCGGCGGAGGTGCGCTTGAACTTGTTATGACAGGCGACAAGAAGCTTAAATCCGTTGTCATCAAGCCCGAAGTCGTTGATCCCGACGATATTGAAATGCTCCAGGACCTTATTATCAGCGGAGTAAACGAGATAATCGCCGAAATCGAAAATTACAGTTCATCTGAAATGGAGAAGATAACAGGCGGGGTTTCAATGCCCGGACTGTTCTGATTTTACTTGGAAAAGCAAGAGATTTTAAAACTCCCGCCCGTGCTTTTTGCTCCTTTCCAGGCGGCGGGCGCGCTTACAGCATATTTTGGCGGCGGTTTTGCCGGCGGAATACTTTTCGCCGCTGCCGCCGTTTTTTCGGCTGTATTCGCGAAAAAATATCCGAAAGCCGTTATTTGCTCCGCGGGAGCGGCATTCGGCGCGCTTGTTATGCTTTTGTATACAGTGTTTTACAGCACGCCTGTGCTTAGTTTTGCGGACAAAAGCGTATGCACGGAAGTTACTGTTACGCAGATTACCGACAACTCCGGAGATACCCAGCAATTTATAGGCACCGTAAATCTCGGCGGTTATCTGACGTCTGTGCGCCTTTCGGGCGGCAGCAATGTTGAAGTCGGAGACAAAGCAACCGTCGTAATTGAACTTGAGAAAGCCGACAAGGAAAACGAGATAAGAAATCTCGCGGGCGGCATTCTTCTTTCGGGAACAATCAGCGAATATGTTGAATTAAACCGTCAGCCTTTCGGTTTTCGGGCATTTATCGAAAGTTTTCGCGGGAAAATGATTGAGAGGCTAAGCGAAGAGATTTTTTCGGATGAACGCGAAATCGCGCTGTCAATGTTTTTCGGAAAAGATGAAACGCTGTCTCCTGCGCTCAGCGAAAGGATAAAACTTAGCGGAGTTTCGCATTTTACCGCCGTTTCGGGAGCGCATTTCGCAATTTTCGCGGCTGTGCTTTTACAGCTTTTCCCAATCAATAACCGCCGTGCAAAAGCAGTGCTTTCATTTCTTATAACGCCGATTGCTTTGCTTTTCTTTGGCGCGTCGCTCTCGGTTTTGCGCTCGTCGCTGATGTTTGTTATATTGAGCTTAGCGCCGCTGTTTGGAAGAAAGGCAAACACCCTCAATTCGCTTGGCGTTGCGGTTTGCGTAATACTTACGTTTATGCCGCAGGCGATACTTGACATAGGATTTGCAATGTCGGTGCTGGGAATATTCGGCGCGGGAGTTGCCGGTCCGTCAACCTCAAAAAAGCTGTGCGAATTTCTGCCCGACAAGGCTAAACCGTTCGGTTCGCCGATAATTGCGGCTTGCTGTTCATCATTCTGCGCAGTTGTCTGCACCGCGCCCGTAAGTATTGCGGTTTTCAAGGGTATTTCACTAAGCGCGGCATTTGCTTCAATACTTATCATGCCTTTGCTGACTGTCGGAATGACGTTTATGCTGATTTCAGGTATTACGGGAATAGCGTCGTTTGCAATACCGGTAAAACTCATGTCAAGTCTTATCATCACCATTGTCAACCTTTTCGGCAGTAACAGAGAAGTGTTTTTAAATCTCGATTACAGCGGTGCATGGGTTTTAGCGGCAATTTGCACCGTTTTAACCACAATCGCCGCATTTGCATCAAGCATGAAAACATTCAGAAAATGCGCGGAAATATTCGGCGCGATGTCGCTGATTTCCGTTTCAATTGCGCTTGTTGTAAACTCAAACCGCTGTGAAATCCGCTTTGTCGGCAACAGCACAACAAACGCCGCAGTCGTAATCTGCAAAAACTCGGCTGATGTGTTTGTTTCGGGGAGCGGGGTAGGAATTGCCGACGACATTTCGCAGTGCCTGCGCGAAAGAGGCGCGTACAAAATAAATTCGCTTACGGCTCTTGACGCGGATTTTTGCGGAGAACTTGCGGTAAACGAGCTTTCGGAGCTTGTGGACATCAACCGAATTGTTTTAAGCAAAAGCGTTTCGGGCATTCCCGCTGAAATTGTTGACAGCAAACTTAGTTATACCGTAAACGGCTTAAAGATTGCCTCCGCATCGACGTCAGACAGCGAAACTTCAGCCGACATCATTCTCTATCACGGCTCAATAACTCGCCCGCCGAAAACCTCGGCTAAACTTGCCGTTTACTTCACCAACACAAGCCACCCCTTGCCCGAAAACTCCGTCAACATCTACCGCAGACGGGATTTTTACGTTGCGCTAACATCATCAAAGCAAGTTTCAATCCGTTTGGGCGGATAAGTTGGTTAAGGGCATTTGGAAAAATACCCGTTACATTTCAATTTTCATAACAAAGTGAGGTCTGATATATACTATGTCTGAATTTGTATCAATGCCTTTGGCGCTTGCGGCAGAGCAGTTTGCCAAGCTGCCGGGAATAGGAATGAAAACGGCGCAGAGACTTGCGTATTATGTGCTTAATCTTCCCGAAAATGAAGTCAGGGCTTTTGCTGAAAATATAGTAAAGGCGCGCGAAAGCGTTCATCTGTGTTCCTGCTGTCAGAATTTTACAGAGCGCGAAATCTGCTCAATTTGCTCGGACAATGAACGCGATAAAAGCACAATCTGCGTTGTCGAATCGCCAAAGGACGTTTCGGCATTTGAGCGCGCGGGCGGTTACAGCGGGCTGTATCATGTGCTTCACGGGCTTTTGTCGCCTATGGACGGGATAACAGCAGAGAACTTGAAAATAAAAGAACTTATTTCCAGGCTTTCAAACGTAAAAGAGGTCATTATGGCAACAAATCCCACAGTCGAGGGCGAAGCAACGGCAATGTACCTAGGCAGGATTATAAAACCTATGGGGATAAAGGTAACGCGGCTTGCATACGGACTTCCCGCAGGCTCTGCGCTTGAGTTTGCAGATGACGTGACCTTGGCGAAAGCACTTGAAAACCGAAACGAACTTTAAAGTCAGTATACAGTGGAGAGTGGAAAGTATTCAGTAAAGGTATCTGCTCCGCAGATAAAATTAGATTGTTTTGAAATTAGTAGAGCGTAAACCCACCGAGGGATTTACGCTCTTTCCTTTAAAAACAATCTGATAACATCTGCGGAGCAGATACATTTACTGAATACTTTCCACTCTCCACTGTATACTGTTTATTTGCGTAGCTTGTCTGAAGTATAAACCACTTCCGCATATATCGCCGCGACTATCTGGTAAAGTTCCTTGGGGATAGTTTCTCCCGCATT
The DNA here is from genome assembly GCA_947625455.1 of uncultured Clostridia bacterium. Lineage (GTDB taxonomy): Bacteria > Bacillota > Clostridia > Oscillospirales > Ruminococcaceae > CAG-115. The sequence continues at coordinate 6,480 of CANQOJ010000007.1, forward strand.
GAGCATTACAAGCAGTGCGGCAACAGAGTCGTCACGATAAACAGGTACTCCCGCCTCATCGGCAATGTTCACTATCCTCTGCGCAAGCTCTCCAAGTCCCGACGCCACGACAACAGGCGCGTAGTTCATATCGGGATTGTATTTCAGTGCGACCGCCGCATTCTGACCGTAAAGGCGCTTGTTGTTAGCGGGGGGCATGGGGTGTTGTTTTTTCGGCATGATTTTTCCTCCTGACTTTAAACTCTCTTATTCAGCGTCGTTCTCTTTTCCGTTATCTTCGGGAAAACTTCAACAAGATTATGCGGTTTTTTAAGCGGCGCGGTTTCAAATGACCTGGCTGAATAACCCGTGTTTCTGATTATCTTCGTAACGCGCTCTTTCATAGGCTCAATCTCTTTTTCAAACTTCGGCGGGTACAAAAGCGAAAGATTGACCTCTTCGCCCAAAGCATACATATCCACCTCAAACCTACCTATGCTGTCAATATCAAACGTAAGGAACAAATGATAGTTTCTCTGCGTGCCGGGGGTGTTGTTTGGATTGTTCTCGTCGTTGTCAACCCACAGTTCTCCGAAAGCCTTTGTGTTGTTCGCCTGCAAAGGCAGGATATAATGCGCAAGCGGAGTGAATACTCCCGGCGCGTTAAGCAGACTTTGCAGAAGATTTGCGGCGTTAAAGCTGTCAAGAGATTTAAGCGCGGGGTTGTTGATATTTTTCTGGATAAAATCGGTTAGATTGTCAAGAGTTGAACTAACAGGCGGGCGTATGCCGTGCTGAGGAAGTTCATTTTTAATCGACATCTTTTCAACTATCCCAACAAAAACGCCGTAAAGCCTTTCACGAAGCGGAATATCGGGCATTACCCTAAGCAGAATGTTCAAATTGTCAATAAGTTCCTGCATGGTGTTTACCTTTGCAAGACCTGCCTGCATAAGGTCGCACTGCCGTGCCGCTTCGGGATCGCCCTGAACTTTTAAGAACAAACCCTCCGTCAGCATTTTCAGAGAATCCATTCCGCTTAGTTTTCCTCTATTGTAGTTAGCTAATATATGCTCAATATTGAAGCCCGACGCTTTTAACTGCTGAGTGTAGTTTTTGTCGCTCATAAGTTCGTTTAAGTATTTCTGCCAGCCCTCAAACTCCACATATTCAGCCGTATTTTCTCCGCCCTCGCCTAAGTCCTCTTTTATATATACCTCGTTTCTCTGTTGGTCATAAGCAAGCCTTGCGGACTTTTCGTAAACATCTCCCGTGCTTTCGTCATATATTTCACGGTCTGTCTGATTTAAAACTTCACCCGTTTTCCTGCTGTGAATTTTACCCGTGTTCTCGTCAAAAAATTTGTCCTCGGACTTTTCATAAACCTCGCCCGTCACCTTATCATAGAGAACACCCGTTTTTTCATCATAAACAATATCGTCAAATTCCCCAGAATTTTCATCAAAATTTTTGTCATTCTGCTGAATTTGTAAATTTTGCTCAATATTATTCAAATTTTTATCATCAGAATTAGTTGAAAGTGCTTGATTTTGTTGTTGATTTGTAGTATAATTATTAGTAGATAACTGTCCGTTTGGATTTTTAACCGGACTGAATACATTTATCAGGTCTTTGACCACTTCGGATAACTGCTTATCGGAAATATTTCCGCTCTGCATATTCTGCACAAGGTCTTTCCCCAAGTCAGACAGTTGTCGTTCTCCGCTTTGGAGATTTTCCGCAACATTCTTCACCAGGTTGGTGAGCTGACGGTTGGAAAGGTTTCCTGTCGGGAGATTTTCGGAAATGTCGTTCACTAAGTCGGTGAGTTGACGGTCGGAAATGGTTCCCTTTGGAAGATTTTCGGCAATGTCTTTCACCAAATCCGTGAGCTGACGTTCGGAAATGGTTCCCTTTGGAAGATTTTCGGAGATGTCTTTCACCAAGCCGGTAATTTGACTTTCGGTCTGCAAATTCTGCATAAGGTATTTTCCTAAAGCAGAAAGCTGATTGTCGGAAAATTCGGTGACTTCAGGATATTGAAGCAGGCGTTCTCCTAAAGCGGCAAGCTGTTCATCGGAAAGTTCTCCGTTTCTGAGCTCGGAAACAACGTCCTTTCCCAAAAATGACAGCTGTTCTTCGGAAATCTCGCCGTTTCGCAGGTTTTCAACAAGCGCTTTCCCAAGCTCCATAAGCTGTTCGTCGGAAATATCCGCGTTGCTTAAAGCATTCAGAAAGCTGTTTCCCAAATCCGCAAGTTTTTCAGAGGATATGCTGTTCATTACATTATCGGCAGTTTCCGTTGTCGGCAGATTTTGTGTCGGCATATTCGCAACAGCTTCCATGGTCTGCGGATTTTGCATCGGTTTCTTGTCGAAAAGAGCGGAATAAAGACGGTTAAACGAGTTTTTAAGAGCCTCGCGGAGTGTTCCCGAAGAAATTTGAGTCAGCAGAAGATTGAAGTATTCCTTGCAGAGATACGGGCTGTTGTTGTAGCGGGAAAGATTGTGAGTGATAAGAGGAATAAGCATCTGCGTCTTGTCGTCGTTTAAAAGGCTTCCGCTTACATCTTTCAGAATAGCAAGCGTCTCGGTTTTGAGATAGTCGAAATACTTTTCAGCGTCATCCGCTCCCCATTCCTGCGAGAGATTGTAAAGCCTCTCTGAAAGTTTTTCGTTGGGAGAATAATATTCCGAAAGGAACTTGAGGTTCGCTCTCAAAGCGCCGAGTATCTCGTTCTTGTTCTGAACGAAGTTTATGGATTTCAGAAGATTTCCGATAAGTTCCTTGGTGTTGGGATCTTTGGTTGTCTGGGCAACTTCGCGGAGAACATCATAGAACTCGTGACCGGAAAACATGGTGTTCTGCTGTTCCTGGTTCTGAATTTCCTCAACAAGCTGTTCGGGAGTTACATAGAGTTCTTTGGCAAGATTTTCAAGGCTTCCGTAAAGTTCGGTATGACCTGTTACAAGCGCCTGATTTAACACTTCGACATTAAGCAGGTCTTTGAGAACTTCCACCGCAAGCGTGGGATCTTTCGCGACTTGAACCTGAAGCGGGATAAGTTCCCGGTTCCCCATTTCAAGACGGCTTTTCGCCGCGGAATCCGAGTTTACGCCCGAACTTCCGACGCCCGTAAGCTTTACAATGTCGAAAGGTTCGGTGTTTTCGTCCTGCTGCCGCGGACTGTAATTATAGTTCTTGGCAGTGATAGGATTGTTTATCTGTGGGATTTGCGCCATAATTTTCCCTCCAAACGCAAATTTCATATTGTTCATTAGTTTTATAATAACATAAATTTATAGAATATAAAAGCCCTTTTTTAAAAAAATTTTGAATTTAAACCGCAAGGTCAAAATTCTTTATCATATAACAACAAAAAATAAAGCGCCGCGCGCGTATTCGGAAAGGAACTGATATTATGGCAAAAATCGAACCCGGCATGGAATCGATGCTCGATATGTACTTCTTTGAGACAAATTCCCTGCTCGAACAGCTTGACGAAATCTTGCTGAGGACAGAACAGGCAAACGCATTTGAATCGGAAGACATAAAGGAAATTTTCCGCATAATGCACACAATAAAAGGCTCTTCCGCAATGATGGGCTTTGATAATCTGTCCGTGCTTGCGCATAAAGCAGAGGATATGTTCTTCGTTATCCGCGAAAATCCCGACGTTATAACGGACGTAAGCTTTGTGTATGATTTGGTATTCCAGGTTTCAGACTCGTACAAGGCTCAAATAGAGGCAATCCAGAACAATGTAGGCGGAGAATACGAACAAACGAACTTTGACGAGCTTATCGACAAGCTGATAAAGGCTAAAGACAAGCTGTCAAGCGAAGCAAGCGGAGAAGCCCCCGCAGCCGATAACGCTGCGTCTGCCGCTTCATCATCAGAGAAACCCGCTAATGCCGCGCAAGAGGGTAAAGTTACCGTCCGCGTGTTCTTTGAAGAAGGCTGTCAGATGGAAAATCTGCGCGCATTCCTGCTTATAAACACGATACGCGACGACTGCTCCATGCTTGAATACTACCCCGCGGACGTTGAAACCAACTCCGAATCCTCAAAAGAAATCGTAGACCACGGTTTTCTTATATCATTCTCCAACAAGGATAACACAAATCACATATTAAAGCAGATTGAAAACGCTTTGAATGTTCAGTCATACGAAGTAATTTCAACGGGCGAGGCTGCCGAAGAAAGTGCTGCCGCCGCTCCGAAAGCTGAAATTCCTCCCGAACCCGTACAGGCGGCTGTCAAGACCGAAAAACCTGCTCCCGCTCCCGCAAAGCCTGCCGCTCCCGCAGCAGCGCTGACCGATTCCGCAGTTGAAAAGGCACAGGCGGCTGTCGCGGCTGTAAACCAGACAAACGGCTCTCAGAAACAAAGCCTTATCAGCGTAAATCTTGCAAAACTTGACGCGCTTCATGATATTGTCGGCGAAATTATAACCACCGAGTCTATGGTTATATCCAACCCCGACCTTGAAGGTCTTGAACTTGAGAGTTTCAGCAAGGCTGCGCGCGACCTTAAAAAACTCACCGCAGAACTTCAGGATACCGTCATGTCTATACGAATGGTGCCTCTGGCGGGCGTATTCCAGAAAATGAACAGAATTGTCCGCGATATGCGCAAAAAGCTTAATAAGGACGTTGATTTCGTGATTGAGGGCGAGGATACGGAAGTTGACAAGTCCATTGTCGACAGCCTGCAAGACCCGCTTATGCACCTTGTCAGAAACTGCATGGACCACGGTATTGAAGAAAACGTTCAGGACAGAATTGATTTGGGCAAGCCTGCAAAGGGTACTCTGAAACTTTCCGCTCAGAACTCTTCGGGAGAAGTTATTATCACCGTATCCGACGACGGCGCGGGAATAGATCCCGAAAAAATTATGGAGAAAGCCAGACGTCAGGGTATTCTTACAAAGCCCGAAAGTGAATATACTGAAAAGGAAATCCAGAATCTTATTCTCCTCCCCGGATTTTCAACAAACGAACAAGTTACCGAGTTCAGCGGACGCGGCGTAGGAATGGACGTTGTAAAGGCAAACGTTGAAAAGTGCAACGGTACTATCACCGTTGACAGCAAAAAGGGCAAGGGCACAACGTTTATCATCAAGATACCGCTCACCCTCGCTATAATCGACGGCATGGAAATAACCGTAGGCGATATTGTATTTACAGTGCCTATCTCAACTATCCGCGAAAGCTTTAAGGTTGAAACCGAGCAGATAGTTTATGATACGGGCGGAAATGAAATGATCATGATAAGAGGAGTGTGCTATCCTATACTCCGTCTGCATGAAAAGTTCCTTATAGATACCGAAGTTAAATCGCTTGAAGAGGGCATATTGCTCCTTGTTTCTTCCGACAATAAGGACGTGTGCATTTTCGCAGACAGACTTATCGGCGAACAGCAGGTTGTAGTAAAGCCTTTCCCAAAATATCTCGCAAGATACAACATAAAGGGCGAGGGGCTTTCGGGCTGTACGATAATGGGCGACGGAAGCATTTCGCTTATCATTGATACAAATACGCTTATCGGCTGAGGAGGGTAAAAGTTTATGACAAATGACGTTATAAAAGAGGCTGTTGCAAAACAGCAGTCGGGCGACAGAAAACTCTTGGCGGACAATACCGTTCTCGGTAAGGTTATGACATTCAATATCGGCGAACAGGTATACGGAATTGAAATCCAGTATGTCACCGAAATAATCGGCGTTCAGAGGATAACAAAGGTTCCGCATGTTCCGAATTATATTAAAGGTATAATCAACGTCCGCTCAAAGGTTGTGCCTGTCGTTGATATAAGGGCGCGTTTCGGAAAACCCGAAATTCCGTATAACAGCAGGACTTGTATAATAACGCTCAGCTTTAACGACACTTCTGTCGGGATTATCGTTGACAGCGTAGCGGACGTAGAAGATATACGCACAAGCGATATTTCGGCAACTCCCGAAAACAAGGGAGTAAATTCAAACGAGTTTATTCAATATATGATACGCTCAGGAGAAAATACCACAAAGCTTATTCTTGACGTTGCAAAATTGCTTGACGAACAGGAGTACTGATTTTCATGGAAATAACAGATGCCGAATTTAAACGTCTTGTAAAATTTATGTACGACAATTTCGGAATAAATCTTTCCGCAAAGCGCGTACTTGTTCAGGGCAGACTGGGAAATATGCTCCGCGACCGCGGTTTTAAAAGTTACAGCGATTATATTGACGCTGTAATGGAGGACAAAAGCGGAGCGGAGGTTACTACTATATTAAATAAGCTCACCACAAACCATACGTTTTTTATGCGCGAGCCCGAACATTATACATATATGAAGGAAGTTATTCTCCCTTATATGACATCTGTATGCAAAGACCATGTTTTAAGGATATGGAGCGCGGCTTGTTCAAGCGGCGAGGAAGTATATACCATAGCTATGCTTATGGACGAATATTTCGGAAAGGAAAAGGCTAACTGGGATACAAGAATACTTGCGTCGGATATTTCGCAGAATGTTATTGCCAAAGCGAAAAAGGGCGTTTATAATGAAGAGGGAATGAAAGGACTTTCCAACGAATGGAAATCAAGATACTTCAATAACCTCGGAAACGGGAATTTTGAGATATGCAAGGCAATAAAAGACGAGGTTATATTCAAAACGTTTAACCTTATGGACGATATGCCCGACAAGTATAAGGCAAAGCCGTTTGATTTGGTTTTCTGCCGTAATGTTATGATATACTTTGATATGCCGACAAAGCAGGCGCTTGTAAACCGTTTTTATGACGTGATAAAGCCCGGCGGGTATTTCTATATAGGTCATGCCGAAAGCATAAACAGGCAGGATACAAAATTCCAGTATCTGAAGCCTGCAATCTACAGAAGACCTGAAAAATAACTGAACAACATCAAGAGATTAGAAGTTCTTTTTTCTAACCTCTAATTATAATACGGTTAGGGAGCAGAAGTACTTTTAACTTAAATTTATAACACGGTTATGGAGAAGAGGTACTATTTTGGTCTAAATTCTAACCTCTAACCTCTAATCTCTAGCCTCTAGAAGGAGTGAGAGTTTTTATGAGCAAAATTAAACTTTTGTTGGTAGATAATTCTTCATTGTTCAAAGATAACCTCTCACACTATATTAAAAATGAAAGCGACATTGAAATAGTAGGCAGAACAAGTAATGTTTCGTCAGCATGCGATTTGATTTTAAAATTCAGACCGGATGTTATGATATTAAACGCCGAAATACCGAAAATGGACGGGGTTTCATTTTTGAAAAAGCTTCTCCCGCAGTATTATATTGCGACAATTGTCGTGGCTTCTTCGGATAAAAAGGAAGCAAAGTATTTGGAAGCGGGCGCTGTTAAATTTCTAGTGAAGCCTAAAAACCGTTTTGACGCAAAAACGGCAAAGTTTACTGATGATTTAAACTCTTTCATTTGTAAAACATATAAAAAGTCAAATCCTGCCGAAGAAGTTAAAAAACAGCAGACTCCTCGTCAGTTTTCTGTCAGCGATAAAACTGTCGAAATTCAGAATACCGTAAAACCCGAAACGCGTGTTAAAACTGAGAGTCCGCGCAGCGAAGCAGCAGAAATGCCTACTCAGAGTTTTTCAAAGCTGAGAAAGTCGGACGCGGTTATTGCGCTTGGCGCTTCTACGGGCGGTACAGATGCGCTTATTCAGGTTGTAAAGGAGTTTCCGGAGGATACTCCTCCCGTGCTTATTGTTCAGCATATGCCCGCGGGGTTTACAAAGATGTATGCCGACAGACTGAATAAGATATGCAAAATGGAAGTAAAAGAAGCTGAAAACGGCGACAGACTGCGCAGAGGTCTTATCATTCTCGGCGCGGGCGAGTATCATCTGCGCCTTAAAAAGGATACAAAAGGGTACTATGTAAGTTCCGAGCATGGAGAAAAAGTGTCGGGACACTGCCCGTCTGTTGACGTGCTGTTTACTTCTGTTGCTGAAACGGCAGGCGCACAGTCAATCGGCGCAATATTCACGGGAATGGGCAGAGACGGTGCTGACGGCTTGCTGAAAATGCGAAAAGCAGGCGCGTTTACCGTAGGTCAGAATAAAGAAACCTGCGTTGTATACGGCATGCCCATGGAAGCATACAATATAGGAGCGGTTGAAGTTCAAGCGCCGCTGGGCGAGATAGCGCGCATTATACTAAATCATTTGATCTAATACGCCAAAGGGTGGTTTTAGCAAGGGGGAAAACTTTTAAAAAGGTTTTCCCCCTTGGACCCCTTTTCAAAACTTTTTATTACGGCTGGTGACGGTGGGGTTATTTGAAGTTCCCAAGGGGAAACCTTTTGGAAAAGGTTTCCCCTTGAACCCTTTCTAAAACTTTCATTACGGCTGGTGAAGATAAGGTTCTTTGACACCTAATAGAAAAACAGCGTTAAGTTCAAAACAACGTTGGCGATATAAAGTTTTTTGAAAAGGGCGGATTGTCAGACTGTATAGAAAGCCCCATCTACTTTGTCAGCGGCACTGCGGCAGGCACAAAGCCTAGCCGCAGCACCGCTTCCGCGTATCTGGGGCTTTCTATACAGTCTGAAATTTGGCTTTTTATACACGCTGTTGTGAGGACGCTGTCCTCACACCCCTGCCAGAGGGAAAAACTTTTTTACAAAAAAGTTTTTCCCTCTGGTGGGGGCGCGGGGGAACCGGCAGGTGCCCTCGGCGTTTGTATCAAAACAAGGTTTGGTAATGCAAACTATTGAAGGTTATTTCGGTTTAGAGCACTTCAATGGTGGTTTGCAAGGAAATCTTACCTTGAATTAAACTCTAACTTCTAACCTCTTTAAAATCTAGCTTCTAGACAATATCAACAAGTTTTTCTTTCAACATTAAACAAGAAAAAGTTGATAAAAAATTTTTTCCACCGAAATTTGTCCGAAATTTCAACTTATGTTCAAACAAATTTTAACGTATCTTAAATCCGTTTAATAAAGGTATTTTTAACATTTTCCACATAGTTTTCAACAAAAAATGTTGATAAACCCTTGATTTTTGTTGAAAACTATCTCGAAATCTTCCCGATTTCAGAAAAAATACAAGGTTTTCAACAAAAAATTTTAAGTTAAAAAATAAATCACGGTTTAAAGCCAAACAAAAATATTACGGTTTGTAAAATATTTTGTTCGAAAAATTAGAAATGAATATTATTCTTGAAATTTAAAAGAGAAAGTCGGCTGATTAAGTTGAGTTTTTCACATTTTCAACCGAGTTTTCAACAATAAACCGAACTTTTCAGAATGTATATTCATAAATTGATTTTTAAACTTTTTGATTGTTTAAAATCTTTGATTACTGTTAATTAAATTGAAATTAAGTAATCAAAATTTTCAATTACTTAACTTAAATCGATTTTTGTTGAATTTACACATATTCACGATTGTTTTATCTTACTTTTTTTCCTTGCAAAATGCGGTTTTTTATGGTATAATTGTTATAAGTAAAAATATGTTTTATAAGAAATGGTGAAAAAAATGAGTTCTCTATCCTCTCTTTCAGATATTTATAAGCGCGTGGTTGACAACTGTATGGAAGAATATAACGACTTGTCAAATTCCGCAAGGGCTTTATGGCTTGATCCGCTTGTTCCGGTGAAAATGGACGGAACAACTTTTGTTCTTGCCGCAGAAACAGAGTTTCAGAGAGATACACTGAACGATTTGTGGCTGGTGAGAATTGAGGAACAGCTTAAAAACGTTCTCGGCGTTCCGATGAAAGTTGAAATTATCGTTGACAATAACCTTTCGCAAAGAAAGCCCGTAATTGCCGAGATGATAAAGGCTGAACCCGTAAACGAAGCGGCACAGGTAATCGACAAGAAAATTACATATACGTTTGACAATTTTATAGTTGGTCCGTCTAATAACCTTGCATTCGCCGCGGCAAAGTCTGTAGCAAAAAAACAGCATGAACGCTACAATCCGCTTTTTATATACGGCGATTCGGGACTTGGAAAAACTCACCTTTTGTCAGCTATAAAGTTTGAGATGCAAAAAAACTATCCCGATATAAATATAATCTATATACCCGCCGAAACATTTACTAACGAATTTCTTCATTCAATTTCAACCAACACTGTTGAACAGTTTGACGATAAATACCGCGGTGCTGACGCGCTGCTGATTGACGATATTCAGTTTATTGCGGGCAAGGAACAAACCGAGGAAAAGTTCTTCCATATTTTTAATGAACTTTATAATCAGAATAAGATTATTGTCCTTACGTCAGACCGCCCTGCAAAGGAAATCAAGTCAATTTCAGACCGTCTGAAAACCAGATTTAGTTCGGGACTTATCGCCGATATTAAACCTCCGGAATATGAAACCAGGCTTGCTATTATCCAGCGCAAAGCCGAACTTTTGCATTTTACCATTACCGATGACGTTATCGACTATATAGCGACAAAGCTGAAAAGCAATATCCGTCAGATTGAGGGCGTTGTTACAAAGCTTAATGCGCTGTATGTCGTATCACAGGTTAAACCCTCAATTACTGTTGCTCAGAACGTTATTAAGGATATTGTTACCGACCATCAACCTATACCTGTGACTGTTGATAAGATAATAAGCGAAGTTAGCAAGATTTACAGCATTGAACCCGAAGAAATGCGCTCGCAAAGAAGAACAGCTAATATTTCCCAAGCAAGAAAAGTTGCGATTTACGTTATTCAGGAAGTAACGGGAATGCCGTATGAAAGCATAGGTCAGGAGTTTAACGGGCGCGATCATTCTACCGTTGTTTACGCGATAAAGTCGGTTAAGGAAGAAATGGAGCATGACAGCGGGTTTAAGTCTATTGTTGAGGATATTATAAAGAACATTAAAACTAATCAGTAATTTAGAGGTAAGATATTAGAAGTTAAAATTTAAACCCAAAAGCACTACAAAAATGAAAAGTAACGTCTAGTTTAAACTCTTACCTCTTACCTCTAGTCTCTAACCTCTAAAAGGGCGGAGCCCCCAACGTTAACATTCAACTCAAATTCAACTGAAATTTAACCGAAAAATCTAAAAACTTTTTGAAAAGATTTGGGATTTAAAAAGGGATGGGAGGACATTCAACTATTTAACCGTCCTTATTATTATTATTAAAAATAAATTATAAAAATAGAAAGGAAAGCCGCGATGAAATTTTCGTGTAAAAACGATACAATTTTAGATGCATTTCAAACGACATCAAAAGCTGCCAGCACAAAGTCAACTATACCTGCTTTAGAGGGTTTATTGTTGGAACTTACGGGTAATACTTTAGTTATAACGGGTTATAACCTTGAAATAGGGATAAGAACGGAAGTTGAGGTAACGGGCGAAGAGGACGGAAGTTCAGTTCTGAACGCAAGGACTATCTGCGATATTACCAGAAAAATGCCGTCGGGTATAATTCAGTTTGATATTACAGAGGGTAAAGACGCTAAAATATCATGCGGTGCTGTTGAGTTTTCAATTGCCTGCACAAGAGCTGATGAATATCCCGCTATTCCAAATATTAACTTAGGACATGGATTTAATATTTCACAGCCTGTTCTTAAAAGCATGATAAATCAGACAAAGTATGCCTGCGCGACTGTTGATACAAAGCCTGCGTTTATGGGGTGTAAGTTTGAGATTAAGGACAAGATTCTTAACGTTGTCGCGACTGATACTGTAAGAGTAGCTTTAAGACAGGAAAGCGTTGATTTTGAGGATATTGATTTTATTGTACCAAGCAAGACGCTTGATGAATTAACTCGTATACTTTCAGATAATAAAGACGATAATGTTACCGTCGGTATAGAAAAAAATCAGGTTTCGTTTGAAGTCGGCAAATATATTATGATTTCAAGGCTTATAAACGGTGATTTCCTTGATTATAAGAAATTTATTACCTGCAACGAAAGCGTTTATGCAGAAGTTAAGTGCGCTGAAGTTATTGAAATGCTTGACAGAGCGCTGCTCGTTATAAACGAGAAAAACCGCCTGCCTATCAGATGCGAGTTTACTTCGGACAGCCTGGCAATATCCTGCTCGTCAACTGTAGGTAAAATTAACGATAAAATCAACATAAAGTATTACGGCGAGCCTATAACGATAGGTTTTAACGGAAAGTTTCTGCTTGACGCTTTCCGCGCGTGTGATATAGAAGAAGCAAAGGTCATTCTGACAGGCTCTTCAAACTCTCATATCCTTATTGTTCCAAAGGACAACAGAAAATTTACTTTCCTGCTTGTTCCTATGCGGCTTAGGTAATTAGAGGAAAAAATAAATTTGTAAAGGAAGGTTATTATGGAAGAATTGAAAATAGTTACACCTTTTATTAAACTTGATCAGCTGGTTAAGTTTGCGGGATTTACCGAAACCGGGGCAAAGGCGAAAATCCTTATCGACCTTGGAGAATTTACCGTAAACGGAATTTGCTGTACTAAAAGAGGCAAGAAAATTAAGCCCGGTGATGTTATCGAGTACAAAAATAAGAAGTACAAAATCGTTTACGACGGGCAGGCGGCTGAGGAAGCAGCTGAATAATGTATCTTACAAAAATCTACCTTAAAAATTTTCGCAATATACGCGAAGCAGAACTGTGCTTTGACAAAAATCTGAACGTTTTTGTCGGAGATAACGCACAAGGAAAAACAAATCTTTGCGAGGCGATTTCTGTCTGTCTGGGCGGTAGTTTCCGCAAAGCACGTTTTTCCCAGTTTATTCCTGCAAATGATTTAAAAGCCGAGGTTAATATTCGGCTTTTTTTTCGTGATGATAATACAGAACGTGAAAATATTATAAATTATACGATTTGTAGAAATAATATCAAGATAACATATAATGACATAAAAATGAAAGATGCCGCGGAGCTATACGGGGTGCTGAAATATGTTATCTTTATACCCGACCATTTGAATTTGATAAAAGGTTCGCCCGATTTAAGAAGAGATTATCTTGATGACGTCGCGCTTATGCAGACAAAAACGCATTTTGAAAAGCTGTCGAGATATAACAAAGCGTTAAAACAAAGAAATAATATACTTTCGGTAGCTAGCGGCACGGAACAGAAAATTTCCGAAGAACTTGCGGCATGGAATGAGATTTTGTCGGCGGAGGGAATTAACGTCACTTACGGGCGATTGAAGTACTTTAATTTTCTAAAAAAATGTGCGGCGAATATTTATTCTGAACTTACAAATAACGCTGAAACTTTGGATATGAATTATTTCAGCTCTGTTTTTAAAACTGACAGTATAAACTTTGAAGAAAAAGACGTTTTGTATAATATATATATGGACAAGTTAAGGAAAAATCTGCCTGCGGAGATGAGGCTCGGATATACGCTTTCGGGTGTGCATAGAGATGATGTTGATTTTCTTATTAACGGAATGTCGGCAAAGGAGTTTGCTTCTCAAGGGCAGATAAGAAGCATTGCGCTTTCTCTTAAACTGTCGGAAGCTGAAATTATACGCAGAAAAAATAAAACGAATCCCGTAGTCATTCTTGACGACATTTTAAGTGAACTTGACAACATCAGACGAAATTTTATTTTTCATCATATCGAAAAAAGTCAGATATTTATTACTTGCTGTAATAAAAATGATTTAGCACAACTTAATTACGGTAAGGCTTGGAGCGTTGAAAAAGGGAATTTTATGGAAATCAAGTTTTAGGAGGACAAAATGTACTTGCATCTTGGCGGTGAAATTGCGGTAAAATCTTCTGACGTAATCGGGATTTTCGACATAGAAAGATGTTCTGTGAGCAAAATTACGGTTGATTTTCTGAACAACAGTCAGAAAAATAAACAAATTGTATATATATCAAATGATATGCCCAAAAGTTTTATTGTTACCGAAAAACTGACATATATTTCCAACGTTTCTAATCAGACAATTTGTCGAAGAACAAGAAAATAACAGGAAAATTTTTTGCAAAAATCGGCTGTAAAAGTGCTAAAACTCTTGAAATTTATGCGGATTTATGGTATACTATATATAATATATGGGATACGCAGAAAATGCGGTTTGGATTGTTACAGGAGGAAAAATGGCTGAAAACGAAAATCTGACGGAAGTTAATAATGACGCGGACGAGATAAAGGTCTTGAAAGGACTTGATCCCGTTAGAAAACGTCCCGGAATGTATATAGGTTCAACAGGCGAGGGCGGACTTCATCACCTTGTATATGAAATTGTGGATAATGCGATTGACGAGGCTTTGGCGGGATTTTGTACGGAAATTGATGTGTCAATTCTTCCCGAAAACGTTATACGCGTTATTGACAACGGGCGCGGTGTACCTACGGGTATAAATCACTCGGAGGGTATTTCTGCTGCGACGCTTGTGTTTACGGTATTGCATGCGGGCGGTAAATTTGACAACAACTTGTATAAGGTTTCGGGCGGACTTCACGGAGTTGGCGCGTCGGTTGTAAACGCACTGTCGGAGTGGCTTGAAGTTGAAATTCACGACGGCGAAAACATTCATTTTCAGCATTTCAACAGGGGCAAATATGACGAAGAAATTAAAATAACGGGAAAAACTGACCATACGGGTACTACCGTTACATTTAAGCCCGACAGTGAAATTTTCCATACCACCGTATTCAGCTATGATATACTTCAGGAAAGACTAAGAGAAGAAGCGTTTCTTAATGCGGGACTTAGGATTAGACTGCATGATTTGCGTGATAAAGATAATATACAAAATGACGAGTTTTGTTACGAGGGCGGCATTTGTTCATATATTGACTGGCTTAATCAAAAGCGCGGCGCTGAAGTTCTTCACCCCGATATAATCTACATCAAGGGTACGGCTAACGACGTGCAGATTGAAGTGGCTTTTCAGTATACCACCGACTTCAACAGCGAAGTTTTCCGTTCATTTGCCAACAATATCCATACGGGCGAGGGCGGTATGCATGAACTCGGATTTAAGCGCGCCTTGAACAAGGTTATAAATGATTACGCTAAGCAATATAAAGAAGCTAATGATAAAAATAAGGTCAAGAAAAAATCTTCCAAAAAGGGCGAGGAGGATAAGGCGTTTACTCCTTTAAGCGGCGAGGCAATAAGAGAAGCAATAAACGCCATAATTTCCGTTAAATGTCATGAATGTGAGTTTGAGGGGCAGACTAAAGGCAAACTCGGAAATCCCGAAGTTCAGCCCGCAGTTTATAAAGTTGTATCCGAACAGCTTACCTATTACTTTGAAGAACACCCCGAAACTGCGCAGATTATAATGAACAAAGCTATAAACTCGCAGGCGGCGCGTGACGCGGCAAAACGCGCAATGGAAGCAAAGAGAAAGTCTATTATGGACAGCAACGGCTTGCCGGGAAAACTTGCTGACTGTTCGGATTCCGATCCTACTCACACCGAGATATATATTGTCGAGGGAGATTCTGCGGGAGGTTCAGCAAAAGAGGGCAGAGACAGACGTTTTCAGGCTATACTGTCGCTTTGGGGCAAAATGCTTAACGTTGAAAAGGCTAGGGCGGATAAGGTGTATAACAACGATAAGCTGTTGCCTGTGGTTAAGGCGTTGGGTACGGGAATCGCCGAGGATTTTGATTTGTCAAAGCTTCGCTATGGCAGAGTTATCATAATGGCGGATGCCGATGTTGACGGACTGCATATAAGAACGCTTATGCTGACATTCTTCTTCAGATTTATGCGCCCGCTGCTTGAACACGGACATGTTTATATTGCACAGCCTCCGCTGTTTAAGGTTTCAAAGGGCAAGCAGGTAAGATATGCGTTTTCCGATGATGAAAGAGACGCTTATATTTCGGAACTTGGAAAAGGCGAGGGCGGTAAAGTTGACGTTCAGAGATATAAAGGCTTGGGCGAAATGGATCCCTCTCAGCTTTGGGAAACTACGATGAACCCCGAAACACGCACAATGCTGAGAGTTTCGGTTGAGGACGCGGCGAAAGCTGACGAGATAATGACTATCCTTATGGGAGACAAGGTTGAACCGCGCAGGCGTTTTATAGAACAGAACGCAAGCCTTGCCGAAGATTTGGATATATAACAAGATTGATAGTGTTGAATACGCATTGAACATAATTACTGTTCACTGTACACTGTCAACTCAGACTGTATAAAAAGTCAAGTCTCAGACTGTTGAGAAAGCCTCAGTATGCTCGCATTGAGCGCGGGGCGCTCAACGCTGAAGCGTTACTGCAACTAGCCTTTGTGGCTGTTCGCATTATCCGCTTCGCGGAAAACGCTGTGACGCTGACGACGCAGATGAGGCTTTATCGACAGTCTGAACTGTATATTGTCAACACGGGAGTGATTATTTATAAACGGACTTTTACCCGATTTAAAGAAGGAAGAACTTGAAAAAAAGGCTAAAGCACAGCCTATTGCAAGTTTTACCTACGACAATTCGCTTGAAGAAACAGATTTGGCAATGAAAATGTTTCAGACGAAATATTCCTCGAAAAGAGGGATTATGTTCACTGCTGCATATCTGCTGATTATGATTGCGGGAATTGTTGCAATTGTTTTCAATCCGACAAGCGTAATACTTTATATTGCCGTGGCGTGCTGTTTGTTTGGGCTTGTTTATCATCTGACAGCTAAATCAAGGGTAAGAAAAAGCATTATTAAAACCCTCAGCAAGATGAACCCCGAAGAATACCGCTGTACGCTGTATAAAAAGACAATACAGATTGAAACAATCATAAAGCCTAAGGAAGATGAAGAAGAAAAATCGTCAGAAGCGGTTGAAGATGAAAACGGCGGGGAAATATCCGTTGAGCCAAAGAAAAATGCGCCGATAAAGTCTGTGTTTAAGTTTGGTGATGATTTGCTGAACTTTGAAGAAGATGATGTTTCAATGTATCTTGTATATAACAGGCAGCAGATATATTGTTTCCCTAAGAGATGTTTATCTGAAGAAGTTCAGAACACGGTGCGTGAGCATCTTATAAAAATGACGGAAAATGTTGATTAACAGTAAATGGAGGACAAATGGAAGTAGATTTTAGTCTTGAAAAGCTCCACAATATAGACCTTGAAAAAACAATGAAATACTCGTTTATTGAGTATTCAATGGCAGTTATTACGTCAAGAGCGCTTCCCGACGTGAGAGACGGCTTTAAGCCTGTTCACCGCAGGATTATCTACACAATGAACGACGCGGGAAATACCTCGGACAAGCCTTTCAGAAAATGCGCGTATACTGTCGGAGAAGTTCTGGGTAAATATCACCCTCACGGCGACGCGTCAGTTTACGACGCTCTTGTAAGACTTGCACAGACGTTTTCTATGCGCTATCCGCTTATTGACGGTCACGGAAACTTCGGTTCGATTGACGGAGATCCGCCAGCGGCTTATCGTTATACCGAGGCTCGTTTGTCGAAAATTTCAAACGAGATGGTGTCGGATATAAATAAAAATGTTGTGGATTTTAAGACAAACTACGACGATAAACTGCTTGAACCTGTCGTTCTTCCGTCGCGTTTTCCTAATCTTTTGTGCAACGGCTCTAACGGTATTGCCGTAGGTATGGCGACAAATATCCCTCCGCATAATCTGGGGGAGGTTGTTGACGCACTTCAGCTTATGATTGAAAACCCCGATGTTTCTATCGAAGAACTTATGACCTGCATTAAAGGTCCCGATTTCCCGACAGGCGGAATTATTATGGGCTACAGCGGGATAAGGTCTGCATATTATACGGGGCGCGGTAAAATTATCCTGAGAGGCAGAGCGGATATTGTAGAAGAGGCTTCGCATACAAGAATTATCGTAAGCGAAATTCCGTATATGGTAAACAAGGCGAGAATGCTTGCAAATATCGGCGACCTTGTACGTGATAAGAGAATTGACGGCATTTCCGTAGTGCGCGACGAATCAGACCGCGACGGCATGCGGATAGTTATAGAACTTAAGCGCGATGCAAACGCAAACGTTGTCCTCAACAAGCTTTACACCTATACTCAGCTTCAGGATACTGTAGGCGTAATTATGCTTGCTTTAGTAAACGGCGAGCCGAAAACTCTTACGCTGAAAGAAATGCTCTCGCACTATCTTGATCATCAGGTAAGCGTTGTTACAAGAAGAACGCAGTATGACCTTGACAAGGCAAAAGAAAGAGCTCATATCCTTGAGGGCTTGATGATAGCGATTGACTTTATTGATGAAGTTATTTCTATTCTCAGATCATCAAAGACGGTGCAGGAGGGCAAAGAACGCTTAATTGAGCGGTTTAAGGGCATTGACGTTTCACAGACGGGAATTTTCAGCGAGCATACTTATTCTTTGTCAGAAGCGCAGGCAGACGCTATTGTAAAAATGACGCTCGGTTCTCTTACGGGAATGGAAAAAAGCAAGGTTGAAGATGAACTTTTGCAGAAGCGCGAGATCATAAGCAGTCTTGAAGAATTGCTTTCGGACAGTTCAAAAATGCGTCACCTTGTAGGAGAAGAACTTGCGTCAATCAAGAAAAAGTACACTGATGAAAGAAGAACATCTATTGAGCCTGTAAGCGGTGAGGTTGACATTGAGGACCTTATTCCCGAAGAAGATGATGTTGTGACGTTTACGAATATGGGCTATATAAAGCGCCAGCCCGTCGAAGTGTACAATATTCAAAAGCGCGGCGGGCGCGGTGTTTCGGGTATGAAACAGCGCGACGAGGATTTTGTTGACAGTATGTTTATATCGTCAACTCACGAAAATATCCTCTTTATCACTAACAAGGGAAATATGTTCAGACTGAAATGCTACGAAATTCCTGAGGGAAGCAAGCAGTCAAGAGGTATGAACATTGTAAATCTCTTACTGCTTTCGGAAGATGAAAAAGTTGCCGCGATGATGACAACAACAGACTTTGCGGACAACAAATACTTTATATGCATAACCAAAAACGGACTTGTAAAGCGCACAAATCTGTCGGAATTTAAGAATATCCGCAAGGGCGGTCTGAGGGCGATTACGCTTAACGACAATGACGAGATAGCTGCTGGATTTCTTACAGAGGGCGACTGCACGGTTATTGTTGCTACAAGAAACGGCGCGGCGATACGCTTTGACGAAAACAACGTCCGTTCTATGGGAAGAATGGCGCGAGGAGTTAGGGCAATACGTTTCCGCGGGGACGATTATGTTGTAGGGGCAACGAAGATATTTGATGAAAACGCTACAATCCTTACCGTTACCGACAAGGGCATGGGAAGAAGATGCGCGGTTTCAAGCTATCGTTTGCAAAACCGCGGTGGTCTTGGACTTAAAAACTATCCCGTAAGTGACGAAAAGGGTTATGTTATAGGCATAAAAACGCTTGGTCCTGATGATGATGTTATTCTTATAAACGCAGAGGGAGTTATAATCAGAATACGCGCGAATGACCTGCGCGTTATGGGAAGAACAGCGTCGGGCGTTCATGTTATGCGCTTAGGTGAGAATGACAGGGTTGTGACGTTTACGAGAACGGCGCATGATGATGACGAACAGACGGAAGAGGTTGAAAAGGCAACTGATGAGGAAGTTGCGCAGTCTCTGGCTGATGACGAAAAGGAAATTCCCGAACCGGACGAACCTATACCGGATGACGATAATTCTGATAATGATGAATAATAATGTTTTTTCCCGAACACACCTTTGTTCGGGAAAATTCAGTCTGTGTAGATTGTTCCACGTGGAACAATCAGGAAAGGGTTAAACATGGCATTTGATTTTAAGAAAGAATATAAAGAATTTTATGCACCTAAAAACAAGCCGTCATTTATTGAAGTTCCAAAAATGAACTACATTGCCGTCAGAGGAAAAGGAGATCCGAATGTTGAGGGCGGGGAGTATAAGCAGTCAATAGGGATTTTGTACGGTATAGCTTTTACGATAAAAATGAGCAAAATGGGTGAACATAAGATAGACGGCTATTTCGACTATGTTGTGCCGCCGCTGGAGGGATTTTGGAAACAGGGAGATAACGTTGAACTTGACTACTCACATAAGGAAAATTTCGAGTTTATTTCCTGCATAAGACTTCCAGATTTCGTGACGGAGGATGAATTTAAATGGGCGGTAAGCGAAGCTGAACGAAAGAAAAAGACGGATTTTTCAAAGGCGGAGTTTCTGACAGTTGAGGAGAAATTGTGCGTTCAGTGTATGCACATAGGTTCATATGATGATGAACCGAAAACGGTTGAAGAAATGAAGATGTTTTCGGAAAACGAGGGGTATGTTTTTGATATTTCGGACATTCGCCGTCATCATGAAATTTACCTTTCAGATCCGAGAAGAACATCAGCTGAAAAACTTAAGACGGTTATAAGAATACCGATAAAGAAAACTTAACGAGGAATATTTATGTATACTCTTGAAGAATATGATGTGTGCGTTATAGGCGCGGGACACGCGGGGTGCGAAGCGGCGCTTGCGGCGGCAAGACTGGGACTTAAAACGGCAGTGTTTACGCTGTCGCTTGACTGCATTGCGAATATGCCGTGCAATCCGTGCATAGGCGGTTCGGCTAAAGGTCAGATTGTGTGCGAAATTGACGCGCTGGGCGGTGAAATGGGAAAGGCGGCTGACGCAACATTTATTCAGTCGCGCATACTTAACCGCGGAAAAGGTCCTGCTGTTCACAGCTTAAGAGTTCAAAGCGACCGAGTGAAATATCACGGATATATGAAAAGCGCGCTTGAACATACCGAAAATCTGTACATTAAACAGGGAGAAGTCACGGCAGTTGACGTTGAAAACGGGAAAATAACGGGCGTAAGAACTAAACTCGGCGCGTTTTATCCATGTAAAGCCGTTATAATCACGACAGGCACTTATCTTAACGGAAAAATTCACATAGGCGAACTTAACTATGCATCAGGTCCCGACAATGTTCTGCCGTCAACCGAACTTACACAGTGTCTGAAAAATCTCGGCATTTCAATGCGGAGGTTTAAGACAGGCACGCCTGCAAGAGTTCACAGGCGGTCGGTTGATTTCTCGGTAATGGAGAAGCAGAGCGGCGATGAAGAAATCATGCCGTTTTCGTTTGATAACGAGATGAAAATGGAGAATAAGGCTGACTGCTATGTGACTTACACAAACGCCGAAACACACAAGGTTATTCTCGAAAATCTCGACCGTTCACCGCTGTATTCGGGAGTTATTGAGGGGATAGGTCCGAGATATTGCCCGAGCATTGAGGACAAAATTGTGAGGTTTAAGGACAAGGAAAGGCATCAGCTTTTTGTCGAGCCTATGGGTTTGGATACGGACGAATGTTATTTGCAGGGAATGTCAAGTTCGCTGCCGGAGGATGTTCAGCTTAAGTTTTTGAGGACAATTAAAGGTCTTGAACATGTTGAGATAATGCGCCCCGCATATGCAATCGAATACGATTGCTGTGATCCCCTTGAACTTAATGCAACGCTTGAATTTAAGAACATCAGCGGACTGTACGGCGCGGGGCAGTTTAACTGCACTTCGGGCTATGAAGAAGCGGCGGCGCAAGGACTTGTCGCGGGGATTAACGCCGCGCTGAAGATTTTGGGCAGAAAACAGCTTATTCTCGACAGGGCGTCAAGCTATATCGGAACATTGATTGATGATTTGGTGACAAAGGGCTGCTCGGAGCCTTACAGAATGATGACTTCGAGGAGCGAGTTTCGCCTGCTGTTAAGGCAGGACAACGCGCCTGAAAGATTATTGCCGATAGGACATGAAATAGGACTTGTATCAGACGAGAGGTACGGGAAGTTTTTGGAGGACTGCAAAGCGCTTGAAGATGAACTGGCAAGGATAAAGAATGTAACCATTCATCCTACAGAAGATGTCAACAAAATGCTTCTCGAAAAGGGAACATCACCCATTACCGCAGGCGTAAGGCTTTACGAGCTGTTAAAGCGCCCCCAGCTTTCGTACACGGATTTTGCCGAGTTTGACAGCGACAGACCGAAACTTAAAGTTTCGCTGATAAACAGGCTTGAAACCGAGCTTAAATATTCGGGGTATATTAAAATACAGCAAGAACAGGTTGAGAAAATGCGCAAACTTGAGCAAAAGCTTTTACCGACTGATATTGATTACAAGACTATAAAGGGCTTGAGGCTTGAAGCGCAGGAAAAACTGAACAAGCACAAACCGCTGAATATCGGGCAGGCGGACAGACCATTTCACCGCACGGCAGA
>CANQOJ010000008.1 GCA_947625455.1 uncultured Clostridia bacterium
AAGTGCAAAAAATATGTAAAGTATTTCAGGTTTTTTATTTCTAAAAAAGTTTACATAAATTTTGCACTTTTTGCACTCCTCAGAATTTGGAAGTTCTTTCTAGCCTCTTAATATCTGGCTCCTAGAAGTTGAGGTCAGAGTTTGGACTAAAACAAGATTTACTTGGAGAAAAAAGCGTTCAGTCTAAAACAACGGCAGAAATATGAAGTTTTTGAAAATCTTTCGTCAAAATGCCCATAAAATGCACGGAAAATTTGTTTGAAATATTTTCCGCGGGAAACGTTTACTGTACTTGTAATTATTGCGATAATGGAGTATAATTTAACTGAGGGCATTTCCTAAGGGTAATGCAAAAAATGATGAAAGGGTTTAAATTTATGAAATTCGGTCACTTTGATGATTCCGCAAGGGAATACGTAATCACCTCCCCGCGCACTCCTTATCCGTGGATAAACTACCTCGGCACACAAGGGTTCTTCTCCCTTATCTCCAACACTGCGGGCGGCTACTGCTTCTACAAGGACGCAAGACTGCGCAGAATTACCCGTTACCGCTACAACAACGTTCCTGTTGATATGGGCGGGAGATACTTCTACTTAAAGGACGGCGATACGGTATGGAATCCGGGCTGGAGTCCCGTCAAGACGGAACTTGACAGCTATGAATGCCGTCACGGTCTCGGCTACACCATTATCACGGGCAGCAAAAACGGCGTTAAAGCTTCGGTAAAGTTCTTTGTTCCCCAGGACTTTAACGGCGAGATACAAAAGGTAACGATAACAAACGAAAGCAACGTCAAAAAGTCGCTTAAACTGACAAGCTTTATTGAATGGTGCTTGTGGGACGCAAATGACGATACCACAAACTTCCAGAGAAACTTCAACACGGGCGAAGTTGAAATCCAGGGTTCAACTATCTACCACAAGACCGAATACAAAGAACGCCGCGATCACTTCGCTTTCTACACGGTAAATGTTCCCGTGCAGGGATTTGACACAGACAGAGAGAGTTTTCTCGGCTTGTACAACGGTTTTGAACACCCCGACGCTGTTTTTGAGGGTAAGCCGAAAAACTCCGTTGCGGAGGGCTGGTCGCCTGTTGCTTCGCATTATATTGAACTTGAACTTGAGCCGAATGAAAGCAAGGAACTTGTTTTCTGCTTAGGGTATGTTGAAATGCCCGCTGACGAGAAGTTTGACAAGAGCGGAAATTATGATGATATTATCGCAAGCTACACCGTTGACGGGGTTGGAAATAAAAAGCCGCTGTATAATGTTGTCAACAAGAAAAAAGCGCATGAAATGATAGAGCTTTGTAATACTCCCGAAAAAGCAGACAAGCTCTTCGAGGGACTGCAGGAATACTGGAACAAACTCCTTACGCAGTACAGCGTAAATTCTCCCGACGAAAAAGTCAACCGAATGGTCAATATCTGGAATCAGTATCAGTGCATGGTGACGTTCAATATGTCGCGCTCGGCTTCTTATTTCGAGAGCGGTATAGGCAGAGGCATGGGATTCCGCGACAGCAACCAGGACTTGCTCGGTTTTGTTCATCAAATTCCCGAAAGAGCAAGAGAGCGCCTTATCGACCTCGCCGCGACAATGCTTGAGGACGGCGGCGCATATCACCAGTATCAGCCTCTCACGAAAATGGGAAATCATGAACTCGGCTCAAACTTCAATGACGATCCGCTGTGGATGATACTTGCGGTAGCGCAGTATATCAAGGAAACGGGCGATATTTCGATACTTGACGAGAAAGTGCCGTATGAAAACAAGGCTGAACTTGCGGACACAATGCTTGACCACTGCAAGAGGGCGTTTAATCATGTCTGCCGTAAGATAGGTCCTCACGGGCTGCCTCTTTCGGGAAGAGCGGACTGGAATGACTGCCTTAATCTGTCATGCTTCTCGGATAAACCCGGAGAAAGTTTCCAGACCTACAACAACAAGGAGATTTTCCCCGATCCGCCTTATTATTCACAAAAGGCAGAAAGCGTAATGATAGCGGGAATGTTCTGCTTTATAGCTCCCGAATATCCCGCAATGTGCAGGCTTAAAGGCGACGAAGCGGAAGCAAAGCGCGCGGAAGCCGAGATTGAGAAAATGCGCGCGAACACCGTTGAATACGGATATGACGGAGAATGGTTCCTGCGTGCATACGACCACAACGGAAACAAAGTCGGTTCTCATGAGAATGACGAGGGCAAGATATTCATTGAACCGCAGGGCTGGTGCGTTCTTGCGGGGCTTGGAAAGGACAAGGGGTATGACATAAAGACGCTCGAAAGCGTTGACAAGTACCTCAATTCAAAGCACGGTCTTGTACTCAACAATCCCGCATTTACAACCTATAAGATTGAATACGGCGAGATTTCAACATATCCCGGAGGTTATAAGGAAAACGCGGGTGTGTTCTGCCATAACAACGCGTGGATAATCTGCGCAGAAGCGGCTGTAGGTCACGGCGACAAGGCATTTGAGTATTACAGCAAGATTGCTCCCGCATTCCGCGAGGACATGAGCGACCTGCACCGCACAGAACCGTATGTTTACGCGCAGATGATAGCGGGAAAGGACGGTATGCGTCACGGCGAAGCTAAAAACTCGTGGCTGACGGGTACGGCGGCATGGAATTTTGTGGCAATATCGCAGTATATACTTGGCGTAAAGCCGCAGTACGAGGGGCTTAAGATTGATCCGTCAATCCCCGCAGCTTGGGACGGATTTAAGGTTTCACGTCAGTTCAGAGGCGCGGTTTACAACATTGAAGTACAGAACCCAAATCACGTTTCAGCAGGCGTTAAATCTATGACAGTTGACGGAAATGAAGTCGCAGGCAACGTCATCCCCGCACAAAACGGCGGAGTTCATGAAGTTAAAGTTGTTCTTGGCTAACGGCAACCTATAGGTGGATTTAGCAAGGGGAAAACCCTGCTAGAAGCTAGAAATTAAGAGGTTAGAGGCTAGAGTTGAAGTCAAAGCAAGTTTTCCTTTTCAAACCTTGTTTTGATTTTAAGTTCTAGCCTCTAGCTTTCTAAATATCTAGTCTCTAGAAGCTGAGGCTGGAATTTTACTTCCAAGAAATCCCAAAAGTGCAAAAAGTGCAAAAAATATGTAAAGTATTTCAGTTTATTTTTTCCTAGAAAAGTTTACATAAATTTTGCACTTTTTGCACTCCCCAGAATTTGGAAGAATTTTTTCAGTTTTCTGCAGTTGCAAAACTTCCAAGAAATCCCAAAAGTGCAAAAAGTGCAAAAAATATGTAAAGTATTTCAGTTTATTTTTTCCTAGAAAAGTTTACATAAATTTTGCACTTTTTGCACTCCTTAAGAATTTGGCTTAACAAAGCCATCTTTGAAAAACGATAACAAGCGTTCAGACTGTATAAAAAGTCAACTCTCAGGCTGTTGAGAAAGCCACAGATACTAGGAAGCGTTGCTGCAACTAGCCTTTGTGGCTGTTCGCATTATGCGCTTGCGCGCAAAACGCTGCAACGCTGACGACGTAGATGTGGCTTTATCGACAGCCTGAACGCCTGTTATATAACAAGCGTTCCGGCTTGTATAAAAGTCAAAATTTTTTGTTGACAATTGACGAAAAATCTGTTATAATGTAAAGAGGATTTAAAATTTTAAAGGGGTAAAATATGCGGAGAAAAACATTGGCGGCGGTATTGTGCGCAGTGTTGCTGTTGGCGGGCTGTAATTCCCAGACCGAAAATGCTATGTATTTTGACTTGTCATCTGACGTTTCAAGTACATCAAGTTCAACAGCTTCATCAAGTTCAGCCGTTGCAAGTTCAAGCAGTTCAAGTTCGTCAAGTTCATCATCTTCAAGTTCTTCAATTACATCTTCATCAAGTTCAAATTTAATAATTTCAAGTTCATCAACTTCAAGTTCAAAAGCTGCAAGTTCAAGCAGTTCAAGTTCTTCATCATCAAGTTCCAAAATATCAAGTACATCTAGTTCAATTATTGCTGGTTCAAGTTCCAGCTCAAAAGTTGCAAGTTCGTCAACTTCATCAAGTTCAAGTTCATCAAGTTCCGTTGTTGCAAGTTCAAGTTCATCAACTACAAGTTCTTCAAGTTCAGCTTCAACAGTTTCAAGTTCATCAAGTTCATCAGTAGAAAGTTCCTCATCTTCGTCATCAAGCAAACATTCCGTTGTAGTAAGCGGCGCGTATAATCAGCGTGCGCAGACGGCAGATGAAGAAGCGTTTTGTGATGAAGTTTACAGGCTGGTAAATGAAATCAGAAGAAAGAACGGGCTTTCCGAGTTTAAACGAACGGACAAGCTTGACGAGGCTGCGTTGCTGAGGGCATGGGAAATCACGATTAAGTTCAGTCATACGCGCCCTAACGGAAGCAGTTGTTTTACGGCATTGAAGCAAAACGGAATCAGCTACAAATATTGCGGTGAAAATATTGCGGTTTCATACTCAACGCCCGCAAAAGTTGTAAACGGATGGATGAACAGTTCAGGTCACCGCAAAAATATACTTAACCCAAATCTTAAATACATGGGCGTTGGCTTTTACCGTGCAAACAACGGCGATTATTACTGGGTTCAGATGTTCTATTGTTAATGGTGAAATAATTTTGAACTCAAATCGGTTTTGCCGGCATGGAAAATGAAAGGACAAAATATTATGACTCCGGAAGAAGCAGTTGAAAGAGCAGATAAAGATTACGAAAGTTTGAAAGAGTATCATTTAGCTAAAGAGACAATGGATTCAATCAAAAAGTTTTATGATTATAAAAAGAAGTTTCTTCTCAACAGAATAACAGAAAATTCTATTTATATGAAAAATTATTTTCAGGAGGCACACTCTGAGCTTAAAGTTGAATGTTCGTGCGGGAGAATATCACGCCAAACGCTCAATGAACTGACAGAATTTTTAAAGAATGACCTTTGAAATTGTTAATATCAAATATAAAAAATGCTCCCAAAAAGCGGGAGCATTTTTGTTATTCATAAACCCGTTTCGCTATGTCAACCGTTTCCTTTGCGTCCTTGGCGTAAAAATCAGCGCCGATTTTCGTTGAATATTCGGGAGTTAAAACCGCGCCGCCTACTACTATCCTGCAGTCAATTCCCCGCTCACGGATAAGCTTTATCGTGTTCTCCATGCTTTTAAGCGTTGTGGTCATAAGCGCAGAAAGTCCCACAAGCCTTGCGCCCGTTTTTTCCGCCGCGTCAGCTACCGCCTCGTATTCAACATCTTTCCCGAGGTCGACAACCTCAAACCCGTAATTTTCAAGCAGGGTTTTAACTATGTTCTTGCCTATATCATGAACATCGCCCTTGACCGTTGCCAATACAACTTTTCCTCTTGATTTGCTCTCGCCGCCTTTTGACATTATCACGGCTTTCACCTCGTCAAATGCCGCCTGCGCCGCACTTGCCGCCTGAATTAACTGCGGCAGAAACATACTCCCCTTTTCAAACCTTGCGCCCGCTTCATCAAGCGCGGGAATTAAAAGTTCGTTTATAAGCGTCATGGGTTCTTTGCCGCTCTCAAGAAGATTTTTGGCAATTTGCGCACATTCGCTCTTTAACCCGCTCAACACCGCTTTTTCAAGGTCTGACGCAGGTTCTTTGCTCACGGCGTTGTTTTGCACGACTGCGGGCGCTTTGCTCTGAACAACAGCCGAAAACCGCTCGGCGTTTGCTATAAATTCAGCGCCTCCCTTATCATACCCCGAAAGCAGTCTGTATGCCGCGACTGCACCCGACATTACCGTTGAATTAGGGTTCATTATCGGCAGGTCAAGCCCGCTGTCCATTGCCATTGTGAGAAACGCGGAGTTTACAAGTTCTCTGTTCGGCAGTCCGAATGAAATGTTTGAAACTCCAAGCACGGTTTTAAGTCCTAGTTCGCCCTTTATTCTCCGCATGGCTTTCAGTGTTTCGACAGCGCCGTCCTGCTCTGCTGACGCCGTAAGCGTAAGGCAGTCGATATACACATCTCGCTTTGGAATGCCGTATTCCTCGGCTTTTTGCAAAATCTTCAGCGCAATCTCAAACCGCTTTTCGGCAGTTTTCGGTATGCCGTCCTTATCAAGCGTAAGCCCGACAACCGCCGCCCCGTATTTTTTTACAAGCGGAAGAACGCTGTCAAGCTTCTCGTCCTCGCCGTTTACGGAGTTGACTATCGGCTTTCCCGCAACTCTCCTCAGCGCCGCTTCAAGCACGTCAGTTTCCGTTGTGTCGATTTGCAGAGGAACATCAACAATACTCTGCACCGCGTCAACCGCCTTTATCATCATCTCTTTCTCGTCAATATCGGGCAGTCCGACATTGACGTCAAGAATTTCCGCTCCCGCGTCAACCTGTTCTGATGCCTGACGCATGATGTAGTCGATATCTCCGCGCTTTAGCGCCTCTTTAAACAGCTTTTTCCCCGTCGGGTTAATTCTTTCGCCTATAACGCGCACGGTGTCAATAACGACTGTTTTCTGCGCACAGCAGACAGCCGCAGGAATATCGCGCGCTTTTTTTTCAAACTTTTTCCCGCTTAAACGTTTTGATATCTCTTTGATAAATTCGGGAGTTGTACCGCAGCACCCGCCGAACATCTTTACTCCCATATCCGCCATTTTTTCTGCGGCATCCGCGTATTCTTCGGGAGTTACGTCATACATATTTGTAACAGGATCGGGAAGTCCTGCGTTTGCGCGTATCAATACGGGAATTTCCGACCATTTTAAAATCTCCTCCGCAACAGGAAGCGCGTCCTTTGGACCTAAAGAACAGTTCATTCCCACCGCGTCAGCGCCCATGCTTTGAAGCGTTAAGACCATTGCCGACGCGGAACAGCCCGTAAATGTGCGCATATTTTTCTCAAAGGTCATTGTGCAGATAACGGGAAGATTTGTATTTTCCTTTACGGCAAGAAGCGCGGTTTTTATCTCCATAAGGTCGGTCATGGTTTCAAGGACGATAAAATCCGCGTCATGTCCTGCTTTCATTATCTCGCTGAACATCTCGTATGCCTCGTCCACGGGCAAATCCCCCACGGGCTTCAACATTCTGCCGAGTGAACCTACGTCAAGCCCTACAAATGCGCCTGTATCCCCGCAGGCTTTCCTTGCAGTTTCAATGCCCTTTTTTACAACTTTCTCAACAGAATACTTGCTTTCGGCAAGTTTTATGCGGTTTGCGCCGAAAGTGTTTGTGTACACGGCTTTAGCGCCCGCGCTGATATACTCGCGGTGGATATTTTCGACAACATCACTTGCCGTAAAGTTCATTTCTTCGGGTATCCCGCCGAGTTTCAGACCGCTTTTCTGAAGCATTGTTCCCATTGCCCCGTCAAGCAGTATATATTCATCATTGTTCAGCAATTCTCTGAAATCCATATCTATTCTCCGTTCAGCCGCTTATCTTCTTTGATTTTCCTATTATAAAAATGTCCGCCGCGGCGCAGGCGCACCCGCCTATAAGATAGCACACAAGGTCTCTGTAGTCAAATGTGCCGCCGATTATGACCGCTAATACCTCGCTTTTTGTGCTGATGATTTTATTCAGCGGTGTAAGCTGTATAAGCTCAATAACCGTCGCTATGCCGAATGTTATTGCGGACATAAACTGCGGTTTTTGCGGAAAAAATACCCTCGCCAGCATATACAAAAACACCACCGCAAGCACGTCGCCCATGTACTCCCGAATAAAACCCTTTGAAAAAATGGCGATGATAATTTCAACAAACAGCAGCGCAACTGCCCAGATACCAAAAATAAATCTCTTAATCGGCATTTTTTCCGCTCCTTGTAATTTCACGAAACGCCTGTCCTAAAGTTCTTACGCCTACGGTTTTAATATCGGCTATGTCGTTATTCCGAAGAGAATTTGCGGGAATGACGCAGGTTTTAAATCCAAGCCTCGCCGCCTCTTTTACGCGTTCTCTCACATGACTTACCGAACGGATTTCACCGCCAAGCCCTACCTCTCCGAACATGATAAGGTCGTCAGGCACGGGTTTGTCGCAAAGTCCCGAATACAGCGCCGCCGCAACCGCTAAGTCAGCCGCGGGTTCGTCTATCCTCAGCCCGCCGACAATGTTTATGTATACGTCAAGTCCGCCGAACGCAAACCCAAGCCGTTTTTCAAGCACCGCCAAAAGCATATACAGCCTGTTGTAGTCAAATCCCGTGGCAGTTCTTCTCGGCGCTGAAAAACTTGATTTAGCGACAAGCGCCTGCACTTCCGCAAGAATAGGTCTGCTGCCCTCCAGTGCGCACACAACCGTACTGCCCGAAACTCCTTTCGGTCTGCCCGTAAGCATCATCTCCGACGGGTTTTTGACTTCCTCTAACCCGTCGTCGCCCATACTGAACACGCCGATTTCATTTGTAGAACCGAAGCGGTTTTTTATTGCCCGCAATATTCGGTATGACAACTGCTTGTCGCCCTCGAAATACAAAACGGTATCTACAATATGCTCCATTATCTTAGGACCTGCAATGCCGCCGTCCTTGTTGACGTGAGATACTATAAACACGGGAATTTCCTCGCTCTTTGCCATTCGCATAAACGCGTTTGTACATTCCCTCACTTGAACAATGCTTCCCGCCGAACTTGAAACCGCGCTTGAGGTTATGGTCTGAATGGAGTCGATTATCACGATTTCGGGTTTGTTTTCGGAAACCGCGCGGATAATGCTTTCACAGCTGTTGTTTGAAGCGATAAACAGGTTTTCGCTGATTATGCCGAGCCTTTGCGCTCTTAGTTTTATCTGTCTTTCGCTTTCTTCTCCCGAAACATAGAGGATAGTGTGGTCACTGCCCATTTTACCGCATATCTGCAAGAGCAGCGTTGACTTGCCTATTCCCGGATCACCGCCTATAAGCACCAGTGAACCCTTGACAAGCCCTCCGCCAAGCACCCTGTCAAGCTCGGAAATCCCCGTATCATAGCGGATTTCATTGTCGAATGTCACTTCGTCCATTCTCGTGAATTTAAGTTCTGCGGCATTTGACACAGATTTTGCGCCAACCGAGGTGACAGGAAGCGTTTCTTCAAGACTGTTCCATGCGCCGCACGACAGGCATTTTCCGTTCCATTTCGGATATTCCTGCCCGCATTCTCGGCAGACAAAAACGGCTTTTTCCTTTGGCATCTTCTCACTTCCCCGAGTTGTTTTAACTTACTTTCTTATTATACAATATATCTACGTTTTTGTCAACAAAAAGTTTCAGACCTAAGGAACTAAGTACGCCGAAAGGTGGATTTAGCAAGGGGGAAAACTTTTGAAAAAGTTTTCCCCCTTGAACCCCTTTTCAAAACTTTTCATTATGGCTGATGAGGATAAGGTTCTTTAGCGCATAATAGAAAAAGAGCGTTCAATCCAAAGCACCGCTCCGCGGCGGCGAAACCACTGCTTACGCAGTGAGTCTGCTTCTTCCAAAGGCTAAGAGCTTCTACCGGAAAGAAATTACGTTTATATTTTGTAGTTCATAAATAAACAGAACTTGTGTAATTAGCCTTTGGAAGAAGCAGACTTAAGGCTTTAGCCTTGTTTCGCCGCCGCGGAGCGGTGTGGTTTTAAGGGAAACGCTGTTTGCCGCCGATTGCCCAAGAACTTTTTCTTTCAAACTCTCGCTTCTAACCTCTTAATCTCTAACGTCTAGATGCAAAAATTATCGTTTTTCAATAAAAACCTATTGACAAACGAGAAAAAATGTGATATCATAATAATCACAAATGAAAAAACAATTTCGGAGGGAATTTATGTGGAATAAAGACAAGTCGGTCGTTTTGTCGAAAATATTGATTATCATTATGGTACTTGGCATTACCGCAAGCTGTATTTTTGCGCCGCAGCTTGTGAGGGAATACGACAACCGCGTTATACTTGAAGCAGGTCTGCCAAGCGTTTTCACGCCGCTTTTAGTAACGCTTTACTGCTGTGTACCGCCAGCGCTTACCGCTTTAATCAGTCTTTATATGCTCCTTATAAATATTCAGAAAAACAAGCCGTTCATTAAAATCAATGTAACATATCTTCGGATAATTTCATACTGCTGTTTTGCGGGTGCGGTCATTTTCGTATATTTCGCAATACTGCGACCGTTTGCGTGGGTGATAGTTGCGGCGGCGCTGTTTTTCGGGATTATTCTTCGCGTTGTCAAGAACTGTTTTCAGCAGGCAGTTGAAATCCGCGAGGAAAATGACTTTACGATATGAGGTAGTTTATGATAGTTGTAAATCTTGACGTGATGATGGCAAAACGCAAAATCTCCTCAAATGAACTTGCCGAAATTATTGAGATAACCCCCGCTAACCTGTCAATTTTAAAGACGGGCAAGGCTAAGGCTATCCGCTTTTCTACGCTTGAAAAATTATGTTCCGCATTAAAATGCCAGCCCGGAGATATTCTCGAATTTGTTGAAGATGAAGATAAGGAGTGATATTATGGACAATATAAACACACCAAATAACAATTTTGAACAAGCGCCCTCGGACATTCCCGCGCCAAGCGCCGAAAAATCGAAAATCCCGCTGTATGAAGCAATAACGGCATGGGTACTGTTCATCTTAGGATTTATATTCACGCATTTTGCATTCGTATACGCGGGAGGCATATGGGGAGGAATATTCTGGTTTTTGTACGGGATTGCAGGCGCGGTTTTCGTTAAGTTTAAAAAACTGCCGGTTTCTAAACTTCAGGTCATAACGTTTATTATTGCGGAAATTTTCAGCCTTTCCCCGTTTTTCTGCGCTGACGCATTTATAAATTTCCTGTCGGCATGCTTTGTTTTCCTGCTTGATTTCTACTTGCTGACAACAATAAGCGGCGCGGATATTTTCGGGAAGCACTTTGTTCTTGACGCGCTTCAGGGAATTTTCGCAAGACCGTTTTTGAGTTTCGCAAAAATATTCCCCTCGGCATTTTCGGTGTTCAGCGGTACAAAGCGTTTCAGAAACGTTTTGTTTGTGCTTGTGGGCATTGTCCTTGCAATTCCGCTTACATCAATATCTGTAACCCTTTTAATGTCAAGCGACGATATTTTCAACGGATATATGACCGACATTATAAAAAGCCTGCCGAGGATTTCATTCAGAATTATTCCCGAAATCATCTTCGCCGTGCCGATTTCAATGTACCTTTTCGGCGCATTGGCGTCAGCTGAAAAGAAGTCGTTCTCTTATCGCATGGGTGAACCGGAATACCGCATATTGCCGCCGATTGCGGGGTATGTTGCGGTATCGCCGATGTGCATATTCTACATTTTCTACATCTGTATTCAGATTTCGAGGATTTTCAATTCCTCTCTTAACACAAACTCGAAACTCTCCGATTTTGCGAGGAACGGATTTTTTGAACTTGTGTTCATTGCCGTTTTAAATCTCGCAGTCATCGTTCTTATGCAGACTTTCACAAAGCGCCTTGCGGACGACAAAAAACCCGCGGCGCTGAAAGTCTACACAGTTTTGCTGTGCGCCTGCACGCTTGGAATTATCACCACCGCGCTTGTTAAAATGATTATGTATATAAACGAACTCGGCATGACGCCTTTGAGGGTTTACACGTCATGGTTTATGATTTTGCTTGCGGTGATTTTTGTTATCGTCATTGTAATGCAGTTTGCCGATTTTCACTGCTGGAAAGTGATGTTTATCGCGTTTACGGCAATGTTCGCAATTCTCTGCTTTGGTGACATCAACGGTCAGATTGCAAGATACAACATTTCCGCATATGAAAGCGGAATGATTGAAGAACTTGACGTAGGGCAGTTGGGCGAGCTCGGATTTTCCGCTGTGTCGCCCGCCGTCAGCCTTAAAGAAAGCGGGTATTCATCTTTAGCGCTTGACAGTTTTCTGGAGAATATGAAAAAAGAAGATAAGTATTCCGACAAGTTCGCTTATTTCAGCATTCCCCGCGCAATTGCTCAAAATGCGCTGAATAAAATCGGTTAAAAATTCGGACTTCCGAGAAACCCTTATATTACGAGGAAAAGGCTTTTAGACTAACCTTTGTGGTTGTTTAAAAGCCTTTGACGAAGTAGATAAGGGTTTATCGGAAGTCCGAAGGCATCTCTATATCTACCGGTTTTGCTATATCTCCCCTTAAGGTATAGTCAACCTGCACCCTTATCCCGTCCTCCTGCGGGTAATATCTCTCATTTGAAGAAACAATCTCAAAATCCCCGTAGAAATTCTCCTCAAATGTTTCAATTTGTTTTTTAAGTTCCGAAACGCAAGTTTCGGGACTTCTTGTTATTTCCTTTTCTACATATTCGGTGAATATAGCGGTTTTTATCTTGACGTTGCCGTTTAAAATCAGCCTTGTTTCCTCGGAATACAGCGAGTTTTCCGCAAACGCCTTTCCGAAGAAAAGCGGGTATTCATCATCGCCGAAAATCAGATAGTTAAACCGCTTTTGTTCACCCTCCGCGCGCTGTACGGTTTCTTTAAACGGCACGAAAAATTCGCGCGTTTCGGTGAACTCGCCGATTATCTCCGCATCAGAGTGAATGAACATTATGTTGTCGCCGCCGTCGTATACCACTCCCGAAACAAGCAGGTCGCCCTCGTTTACTCCGCTTCCCGCCTTAAGTACAGCACCGCCCTTTCTTACCGTTTGCGAGATTATGACAGCAGAACGCGAAGCAACTATATTCCGCGGGTTTGTACCCTCAATTTCGGGAACTTCAATGCCCTTGTGCACCTCAACCCTAAGTCTGAACCCCTCGCAGGAAACGTCCGCCCATGCGCAGTCAGGCACTTCAAGCATGATACGCTGTTCAGCTTCGGAAAAATTTATGTCCGAAACGCTTGTTCCTATTTTTATCCCGCACTCCTCTAAAATCGGGTTGATTTCGTTCGGCAATGCTTCGCCCTCGTATTTAACGTCAAGAACCTTTGTCTGGAATATGGAAATAATCAGGATAAACAACAGCAGTCCTACATATAACCCGCCTCTTGTGCTGTATTTAGCTAAAGTAAAATACAAGCCTTTGCGCTTGCCTGCGCGTATTCTTACGCCGTTTTTTCGGGCAAGAGACGCGGTTTTGTAATAATCGAACGGCGATACCTCGCCCTTTACCTCAACTCCCGAAAACTTCAGCTTTCTTACGGGTATCCCGCTTTCAAGCAATGCTGTCGCAAGGTTTTCCTGAAACCCGCCCAAGCCCGAAAATTCCACAGTGCCGAAAAACAAGTCCGAACGTTTTTCATTTTTCATCATGGTTCACCATGCCTTTTGAACTGTTCGCCGAAAAGTCAATCGAAGATATATTGCCCGTAATTTTAACCCCGCCGACTCCGAAGTTTTCAAGCACAAGAGGCGTGCCCGATATTCTCACGTCAACACCAAAAACGCCCAGGGTTATAAATTCGTCATCACATGACAACACCCGCCGACAGTTTTCAACACAAATTTCCGCCGTATTGAGGTTTCCGCAAAGCCTTACGGTTATCACACACTCGCGCGCTGAAAGTTCCTCTAAAGCAATAAACTTGTCGTACAATACTCCCACACTATCACTCCTTAAATATACTTGTCTATTTATATGCTTGTATAAATGAAAATAGAAGAAGTTGGAAGTTGATAACATAAAGCAAACAGGAAAGACGTTGTTTTGTACTAAAGTAGTATTATAATAGCGTCGTTTTTTGTCAATAGTACCAAAATAGTACAAATATTTTTATAATTGGCGAAAAAAACTATTGACGCAAAAATCAATATGTGATATACTGTCACTTGGGCTTGAAAAAGTTCAAAAATAAATTATAACGAAATTGTTAAAGGAGAACATTATGAAAAAAATATTAAGTTTAATCTTATGCTCTGTAGTAGCGATAAGCGCTGTCGGCTGTAATGAAAACAGCGAAAACACAAGCAGTCCGAATTCGGGAACAGCTGAAAACAATTCAAGTGCGGCAGGTAATTCAGATACAAATTCATCAGCAGGGAACTCTGAAAGCACTTCGGGTACGGTAGAGATTTTCGGGCGTACATACGATATTGATACAACAACAAATTTGTGTTTTAATTTTATGATTCTTGAAGCACAAATCCCTTCTTTTAGAAACGCAATAAAAACGAAAGAAAGCGCACAACAAGCATTTGATGATGCGATAGAAGCAATAAAGAAATTAAAAAATCTGGAAGCTATTAGTTTTAAATACGATTATCAAAGTGATTATATGAAATATATTGACCTCTCATTTCTTGAAGAATTGCCAAAATTAAAAGTGCTTGAACTTACAGGACGCGAACTAACAGATTCAGATTGTGAACTCGTCGGAAGACTCACAAATCTGGAAATGCTGAGTTTGAACATGATTCGGATTTCGGATATTACTCCGCTTGCTAATTTGACTAATTTAAAAGAAATGGTATTGCCATATATAGAAGGTTTTGATACATACTCTTGGCTGGAAGAAAATCTTCCTAATTGTAAATCGGTAAGTGGTCTATCATACAAGTTTCAAATTATAGTTGGCATTGATAATACTTAATTTTATACAAACTAAATCCGATTTTTATAAAAAGTAGTTGACAAAATAAAAAAAATAATGCCCTCGATTTTAAGGGCATTATTTTTTACAAAATAAAAGTATTTTACTATATGTGCTAAAGAACCTTATAGTCATCAGCCGTTATAAAAAGTTTTGAAAAGGGGTTCAAGGGGGAAAACTTTTTCAAAAGTTTTCCCCCTTGAGTACTTAGTTCCTTTGATTATCAAGTATTGCCTGTGTTTTCGGAAAGTTCAACTTCGATGTCAACAGTGTTGTTTCTTGAACTTCCCTGGCGCACTACCGTAAGGGTGACGGTATCGCCGGGTGTTTTTGAGGCGAGGATTTTTGAAACTTCGCTTGTGATAACGGACTGACCGTCAATTTTCGTTATTGTATCGCCAACTCTTAAATCGCTTTTAGCGATAGCAAGCGAGTTGTCGATTGACTCTATTCGCATGCCTGCCGCAATACCGTATCTGTTGGCATAGGTTTCGGGAATAAGCGTGTAGGTTATGCCCAAAATTGAACGCCCTGTTACATAGCCTTTTGAAATCAGGTCGTCAATAACGCTCTTCGCGTCGTTTATGGTTATCGCAAACCCAAGACTTTCAGCGTAGCTTGACACATACTTCTCGTTTACAACTCCGATAACCTCGCCGTAAGCGTTGAAAAGTCCTCCGCCCGAATTGCCGCTGTTTATCGCGGCGTCGGTCTGGATTGAAGTAAGTCCGTAGTCTGTTGTGCTGACCTGTCTGTTAAGACCGGAGATAATGCCCTTTGAAACCGATGTTTCAAGACCTAACGGATTTCCTATTGCATAGCAGTCGTCGCCGATATGCAGTTTATCGGAATCTCCCAAAACCGCCGCGGGAAGATTGTCGGCTTCGATTTTCAAAACCGCAAGGTCGGTTTCACTGTCGGTGCCTATAAGTTTAGCTTCATAGGTTTTGGACTCACCGCCGTTTGCGTTGTCGTTTACCTTTACCGAGAACAAATCGCCGTCCTCAACAACGTGGTTGTTTGTAACGATATATCCGTCCTTTGAGATGATAATTCCGCTTCCTCTGCTGTAAAGCGTTTCGGTGCCGTAATAGTTTACGGAAACGTCAATATAGACAATGCTGTCGGAAACGGCGTTCACCAAATCTCTTGTGTACTTATAGGTGCCGTCGCTGTTGCGTTCGATTTGGCTGTCGGTCGTCGGAATTGAAACATCGCCCTGGAGGTCGTCAAGCGTTGGGGTAGCTTTGTTGCTTTCTTCGGAGTTATCGGACTGCTGGGGAGACTGGGCGTCATTGCTGTCGGGTGTTTGCTGTGCAACCTCGCTTCTTAACTGCCTGCCCGCAAAATATGTTCCCACAAATCCCGTGCCGCCGCCTACAACGGCAACCGACAAAATAAACGCCATTACCTTAGCGGTAGTATGATTTTTGCGCGGCTTTTTCGGGCTTTGCAACTCAACTTCAAATTCATTCTGTTCATTAAAATCGTTCATAATCAAAATCCTTTCTGTCTATTTTTTGTTTCTGAAAAGATTATAATACTCTATTGTGTTTTTTATGTGAAATAAATCTGAAGATATTATTAAAATCAGGAAAAATTCGGTTGTATTTATTTAATCCAATTCACCGTCAATTGTCATCATTTCAATATATTCTGTTTCAAGCCTTATTGAAATATCCAAATTCAATTCTAAACCGTCATCAAATTTGGTGTACTGTGAAGCACTGCTAAAATTCGTGTTCCACCTTTCCTCTACCTCTGAGCTGCTTAAATTCGGACAATATATCGGCGCTAACTTGCAGAAAAATTCTTTACATTCTTCATCGGTTTTCCGGATATTGCCGGAAGAACCATAACAGGTTATTACCGCCTCACTGTCAGTTAAAACGATTTCAAAATCATCTAAATTAAATGTAATTTGATTTTTATGATAACTTCCATGATGATAATACACGGAAAAATCATCGGCGGTAAGCGCTTCGTCAGGATACAAATTGTTAAATCGGTTGAGCCAGATATTGATTTTTTCGTTGTCGGCGTAAATTACCGGCAATAAATCTTTTTCGGTTTCTTCTGACGTATTGCTTTCAGACGAAGTTACTGCGCTTGAATTTTCTGAATTTCTATCAGTTTCATATTTAGGGTTAGGATCAATAATATTTCCTATAATTCCTATTATAAGAATAACCGCCCACATTACCGCAATAATAATCGTTTTGGCTTTTACGGTGAGGGATTTGCTTCTCGCAACCAAAACCGTTATCGGTATGGGAAAACAGCATATCCACCCCACAACCCACAGCCATGTGTAGTTGGGTTTTGAGGGCTGATATGTAACCGTTGATGTTGATATATTGTTCATTCTTTGTTCAGCCTGCGCCCGCTGTCTGCCTTTTTCAAACTGATAGCCTGCGTCCTCGGCATTGTCGTACTGTATATGCTGAACTTCATCATCAACCAAAAGGCTGTTACCGCAGTAATTGCAGGTAAGCTTGCTTTTGTCAGCGTCAACCTGTAAAGATGCACCACAATTCGGGCACACCATGTTTATAATCTTCATAAACTACCTCTATTGTCAGCTTTCCTTAAGCGCTCCGTCCGCTACCAGTCCTATCGCACATTCAAGCCGCTTTTTCTGGAGTTCGCACGCTATCTTATACGGCGTGCGGCAGTCGCCCTCGTAAATAAAGCTGTTGGCGTTGCACCCGCCGGAACAGTAAAATCTTGCCCAGCAGTCACGGCAGCCTTTCTTCGTGTATATATGCGTTTTGGAAAAATATGTCTTTATGTCATCATTGAAGCTTCCGTCAAGGACACTGCCCATTCTCCAGCTTTCAATCCCCACAAACTGATGACACGGGTAGATGTCGCCGTTTGGCGTTACGGCAACATAATCGTTTCCGCACCCGCAGCCCCTTAACCGCTTTACAGCGCAAGGACCTTGGTCTAAATCAATCATAAAGTGGAAGAAATTGAACTTGTTTTCCGTGCGTTCGGACATGATTTTGCACAATCTGTCGTATTCCGCAAAAACCGCGGGCAAATCGCTTTCCGAAATCGCATACGGCATCTTCGGATCCGCCGCCACGGGTTCAGCCGAAAGCTGGTCAAATCCCAAGTCTCTAAGCGCCAGAATGTCGTTTGCAAAGTCAAGATTGTACTTTGTGAACGTTGCGCGGACATAGTAGTCCTTGTTCTTCGGGCGCTTTTCGACAAGCTTCTGGAATTTGGGTACAATAAGGTCGAAAACGCTTTTTCCATTCAGCGAAGTGCGGATTTTGTCGGTTACTTCTCGCCTGCCGTCAAGCGACAGCACGACATTTGACATCTCTTTGTTTATGTAGTCAATTTTCTCGTCGTCAAGAAGAACGCCGTTTGTCGTTATCGTAAAGCGGAAATTCTTTCCGTACTGCTTCTCAATCGAACGCGCGTAATTGATTGTCGAAACGACAGTATCCCACGCCATAAGCGGTTCACCGCCGAAAAAGTCCATTTCGAGATTTTCGCGGTTTCCCGAATTTGCGATAAGGAAGTCAATTGCCTTTTTGCCTGTTTCGGGCGGCATTATCTCGCGTTTTCCGCCGAAATCTCCCTTTTTCGCAAAGCAGTATTCGCACCTCAAATTGCAGTCATGCGCAACGTTTAAGCACATTGACTTTATCGGGCTTTTTACCATTGTTCCCGAATAGCGCTCGTATGTGTCCTCGGAAAACAACGTGCCCTGCTTTACAAGTTCGAGCAACTCGGCATAACTCTCCCTTACGGTTTCCTCCGAATATCCCGACAGCACTTTTACAAATACTTCGGGCATTTCTTCGGGTATGGGAACTTTCAGCAAATCCACCATATCAAACGCGCAGTCGTCCATAACGTGAACGGCGTTTGAGTTTACATCAAGCACTATATTGTGTCCGAGTTGTTTGAATTTATGTATCATTTTTTACTCCATAAAATTATTTTGATTTTTCGTGCAAAACAAAAAGCGCAAGCCTTGACCTGCGCTTCCTGTTTTTTGAGTTTTACCTGTCAACAGACGCGCATTTCTGATTTGCGACTGTGCAGGAAGTTTTGCAGGCTGACTGGCACGAGGACTGGCATTTTCCGCAGCCGCCCTTTTCTGCGCTGGCTTTAAGGTCAGCCTTATTGATGGTAACGATATGCTTCAAAGGAAACACCTCTTTCCAAATAATTTCTACATATATCATTATACCATATATCACTGATTTTTTCAAGGGGTTTTCAAAAAAAAAGCAGCCCAGACTGTCGATAAAGCCCCATCTACTTCGTCAGCTTCACTGCAACAGCCACAAAGGCTAGTTGCAGTGAAGCTTCCTCGTATCTGGGACTTTCTCGACAGTCTGATAATAATGCACTTTAATTCACGAAAACTCAAAGTTCCTCATCGGAAACATCATCCGCAGGTTCTTCGGAGAACACTCCGCTTGCGTGAGGCAAAGTATCGTCATCGGGATCGGAATCGTCAAGTTCGTTTTCATCATCAAAATCGAAATCCCAGTCCTCGTCCTCGTCATCGTCCCACGCGTCGAAATAATCGTCCTCGTTTTCCTTTTCAAGCTTTTTCTTTGCAATATAAGCCGCCGCGGCAACACCGCCTGCTGCTGCAAGAAATCCCACTAAAAAAATACCGAATGCTTTCATTTTACTCCTCCTGTTATAAATCAAAACTTAGTCTGAAAATATTATACACCTTTTCCAATAAAAATGCAAGAGCAGATGTAATATTCAGCAATTTTTGACAAATTCCCGCCTCTTTTACTGTCAATTTACATAAATAGTATGTGCGCAAATTTACATATCATACCGAAAGTTCTCTGATTTTTGCCTGAAGTCTTTTGTACTCGGCAGAGATAAGCGACGCGCCTTTTTGCTTAAGATAAATCTCGGCATACAGCTTGTTGAAGAACAGTTTTGAACTGAAAAAGCGTTCAAGCTTCTTCATTTGTTCAAACGAGTACACTGTCGACAAAAACAGTATCTTTTCATGTTCCGTTGAATTTTGCTCCAGCCCGCCCATCATCAGAAAATCATATACCGTGTTCAAAACGATTTTCACGCTTTCGGGAGGAAATTCGCCGCTTGTTATCTCCTCGCACAGCATTACAGCGTCGTTTATCCTCGCTTCGTCCTTTGCCCTCAGCCACACCGCTCTGTCATATACATAAAGCGCTCTGCAAAGCCGTTCTTTAACGCTTTTGTCGCAGTGATAACGTATTACCATAAGCATTCCGCGGCGCATATTCTTGTCAGGCTCGGCGGGGCAGTTTCCAACAGCAAACCGCGTTGTTTCACGGTCAAGTCTTGCAGCATCGGTAAACGGCGCGTACTCAACGTTCATGCAGTGCGCCAGAATTTCCGCCGCTGTCTGCTTTAGTTCGGGAAAGCTTTTCGGAAGCTGTTCCCAAAAGCCCATGGTGTAGCTTGGGGAAACGTATCTCCCGCCCTTTGACAAAAACTTTTTCATTATGTCAAGCACATATTTCAGTGCGCCGCTCGCCATGCTCCAGTCGCTTTGAGAGCGTATCTGCGCGGTACATTCGGTGAGATACCGCTCCCAGTTTTCCGTGTCTTTCATGCGCAGAAGTCCCGCTGTCATAAGCCCGCAGCGGCTCTCAAAATCGTTCGGATACCAGTCCAGAGCCTCCGAAAATGCCTTGAATGCCGCGCTGAAATCCCATTTGCCGAGAAACTCCCTCGCCGTTTCGCGCTTCTTTTTGCACTCGTCAAGACCGTATGTATCATAGCTTGCGTCGTCCTCGTCAATAAGTTCCGACAAATCCGTTTCGAGAACAAACTCGTCGGGGATTGACTTCCTTAATCCCGCAAGCAATTCTTCCCTTGCGTCATTATATGAAATATGCGTCCCGCAGCAGCAGCAAAACCCCGTTTCAAATTCATTGTCGAGCATTATCATTCGCTGACATTTCGGACAAACGCAGTATTCGAGCATAATATCACCCAACCATTTACTAAAGTTGCCAGTTTACGGGTTCAATTCCGTTTTGGGCAAGGAACTCGTTTGCTTTCTTAAAATGCCCGCAGCCGAAAAAGCCGTTGTATGCGGAAAGAGGGCTGGGGTGCGCGCATTGAAGGACAAGGTGACGGCGGTTTGTG
Organism: uncultured Clostridia bacterium; assembly: GCA_947625455.1. Lineage (GTDB taxonomy): Bacteria > Bacillota > Clostridia > Oscillospirales > Ruminococcaceae > CAG-115. Next base: position 20,610 of record CANQOJ010000008.1, read on the forward strand.
ATAAGCCTTGCCTTGTCGCGGGCATTTCTCCCCCAAAGCAGGAAAACCAACGGCTGTTCACGCTCGTTAAGCAGTTCTATAACTCTGTCGGTCAGTATCTCCCAGCCCTTGCCCTTATGCGAATTTGCCTGCCCCTCTCTTACGGTGAGCACCGCATTTAACAGCAATACTCCGCTTTTTGCCCATTTCGTAAGTTCTCCGCTTTTTGGAGGTTCAATGCCGAGTTCGTTCTTTATCTCCGTGAAGATGTTCACGAGCGACGGCGGGGGTTGAACCCCCTCTCTCACCGAAAAGCAAAGTCCGTGCGCCTGCCCTACTTCGTGATACGGATCCTGCCCTATGATGACAGCTTTTACGCTGCTGTAAGGCGTATAGCGCAAAGCGTTGAAAATGTCGTTCATAGGCGGGAAAATCCTACGCGAATTGTACTCCGAAATCAGAAACTGCCGTAAATTTAAATAGTAGTCCTTTTTAAACTCGTCCGCAAGAAGTTCGTCCCACTCGTTTCCTATATGTACCATAGCTTCTCCTTTTTAAATACGTTTTGCGCTGTTTCAAGAGCAAGTTTCATTTTTTCAGCTTTTTGCGCTTTTTCGGGTCTTTCACCGATATATTTTTTTCGCGCTTATGCTTGCAGGAAAAACCGAACGAGCCGATTTTCTTGCCGAGTGCGAAATAAACGCCGTGCGCATATGCGACAAGCCCCGCCTGTTCAATCTTCAGCTTTCCGCTTTCCGATACAATGCTGTCGTCGACATTCACCGCCAGAATGTCGGCAATAAACATATCGTGCGAGCCTTGCGGGATAATATCGGCTACCTTGCATTCGAGGGAAATCTTGCTCTGCGCAATCTGAGGGGCTGAAATTTTCGTGCAGGGAATTGCCGTTAATTTCTGCTTGGCAAGCTTGTCCTCATGCTTTCCCGATTTAATCCCGCAGTAGTCAAGCTTTCGCGTAAGCTCCGACGGGAGCATATTCACGCAAAATTCGCCCGACTGTTTAATTATGTCATATGAATTGCGCTCCGGTCTTACGGAGATATAAAGCCTCGGAGGATCGGAGTTTATTGTTCCCGTCCATGCCACCGTAAGCGCGGCAGGCTTTTCAACCGTACCGCACGACACCAGTACCACAGGCACGGGAGCTAAAAGCGTTCCGCCTTTCCAAACGATTTTGCCCATAAATAAATAATCACCTCGTACACCATTATTGTTATAAGTATAACATATTCCGAAAAATTTTTCAATAACTTATTGATTATTTTGGAAAAATATGCTACAATAAATAAAAATTAAATCTTGGGCTACATCGACAGTCTGTATATGGAAGAAATATAATATGAAACATATAAAAATTATCATTTTATCAGTAATTACAGCAATTGCGTTCACTCTTTCGGGCTGCAACGCTTTAAACAACAGGTTCAGTTCGCATATAAAAAGCGACTTGTCCGAAAAATACGGCAAATCGTTCACTGTAGCCGCTCTCGGCGACAGAATAGACAGAGATACCGCGACAGCGTATGTTTTTGCAGACGACGATCCCACAATGTGGTTTGAAGTAAGGACAGACAAAAGCGGAAAAGTTATCTTTGAAAGATACGCGTTTCGCCTTATGTGCCGAGATGTGGAGAATAAGATAAATGAAGCGTTTGATAATTGCGGCATCAAATCGGAATGTTTTGTTACATTTGATGCAAGAAAAGATGTCAAAGCTGAACCCGATATGACGCTCGATGAATTTATTGAAGCTAATTCTCCCGAAAATGCTATAACAAGTATCATTGTGTCGTCAGGCGATAACCTTACGGGAGAAAACATTGCTAAAGTATATAACGAAGTAGGCGATTATCTCGGCAGTGTGGATTTTGCAACAGGGTTATATGTTCTGACCGAAAGTGATTTTGATACAGTCAGAGAACAGGTACAGCACGAGGTCGAAATATTTGACGACTGGCACTTGATATTCGGCGGCGCAAAAGACGATATTAAAGAACTGCTGATTAAAGTTAAGGACGGGGAGTTGCTTTGGACTGCTGATGAAATAGACGCCGAACTTTCTTGAATTGTCTTTATGTACATAATCTGCGGTATTTTCTGCAATTTTTTTCAATAACTTATTGATTATTTTGCCAAAATATGCTACAATAAAGAAAAAATATTAGGAGGAAATTTTATGCCATTTATTAACACAAAGTTTTCGGGAGAAATCACAAGCGCACAGCAGGACGAAATAAAAACCGCTTTCGGGAAAGCGGTGTCTGTTTTGGGAAAGAGCGAAAGCTGGCTTATGGTGGGATTTGAGGAGAATGTGCCGTTGTATTTCAAGGGCGAGAAAAGTCCGAAAATCGCTTTTGTTGAAGTAAGCCTTTTCGGAAATGCAGGCGGTTCTGCTTATGACAAATTCACGGGAGAAGTATGCAAGATACTTGGAAATTCGCTCGGCGTTCCCGCTGACAAGGTTTATGTAAAATACTCGCCAACGGACAACTGGGGCTGGAGTGGCAGGAACTTTTAACCCTTGGGGTTGAACAGTTAATCAAAGGTATATCGTTAGGTAACGTTGATTATCTAACATGCCACAGTATACAGTGGACAGTGTAAAGTATTCAGTAAATGGTATCCGCTGACGCGGATAATTCAGATTGTTTTTAAATTAGAAGAGCGTAGACCTTTTGAGGGGCTACGCTCTTTTGGTTTAAATACAATCTAAATCAATCACGAAGTGATACCTTTGCTGTATACTGTACAATGTCCACTGTATACTACTCTGTCCTTAGCGCTTCTACGGGATCTTTCTTCGCGGCGATACTTGCGGGGAAAAGTCCTGCGATAAGCGTTAAGAACATACTTATCAGCACCAGTATAACTCCGCCCTGCCACGGGAGTTTTGACATATTCTCAATATCCGTAAGATACTCGATAATAATGTTTATCGGAATATTCAACAGCAGTGTTACCACAATTCCTATTGCGCCCGCCGTAAATCCTATGATAAGAGTTTCGGCGTTGAACACGTTTGAAACGTCCTTTTTGGACGCGCCCATTGCGCGGAGAATGCCTATCTCCTTTGTTCTTTCAAGTACGGAGATGTAGGTTATAATGCCTATCATTATCGACGAAACAACAAGCGATATTGCTACAAACGCAATCAGGATATACGAAATGGAGTCGATTATCGTTGAAACCGACGAAATCATCATTCCCACATAGTCCGTGTAGTTTATAGCGTCCTCCTGCTTATCCTCGGAGATTTTGCGGTTGTTGTAGTCGGTTATAAACTGAGTTATTTTCTCCTTGCTGTCAAAATCCTTGGCATATATGCTCATAGCTGACGGCTTAAGCAGGTCTGCAACGCCCAAAATTTCAAGGTTGCCGTCATAAGTAGCCTCGGTTGTTTCGGGTTCTTGCGTAAGCTGCATAAGCGTTTGCACTTGTTCTGATGTCAGCACTGACATGAATGCCTGCGTGATTTTGGTCTGCTCGACCATTGTAAGCAGCGCGCCTTGCTGTTGTTCGGGCGGCAGCTGCATAAGCTGCGCCTGCTGTTCGGGTGTAAGTGAAGCTATAAGCGTCTGTGAAAACTGCGCGTTCTGTTCGGGAGTAAGCATACCCATGATTACCTGCATAGCTTCTTCCTGTGTCATGGGTTCTTCGGGTTCTTCGTCATCTTTCGGGAACTCAATGCCCGTGAACACATCAACGTCGGGATTTTCCTGCTGAAGCTTAACAAGTTCGCTGTTGTTGGCTTTGTCTATCATAAACTCCGTCAGCGCGTGAGTATATCCTATACTGCCGCTGTTTGTCGAATTTACAAGGCTGTCGCCGTTAGGACGTACAACGCCCACAACTTTTATTTCGGGAGCGTTTTCGAGCGCATTTTTCATGAACTCGCTGTCCTTGGTCATATCCTTATATTCGCCGTCGCTGTTTTTCTGATAAAAATCACTCGGCACAAGCAGTCTGAACGAAAGCGACATAAGCTCGTCATATGTGAACGAAAGGTCGCCCGTATCAATATCAAACGTTTCGCCCGCCATTATCTTTGACATCATTTCGGAAAGTTCGCTGCTGTCGCGAAGTCCAAGAGAATAAAGCGTAAGGTCGGAAAGTTCGTTGTGTTCATTTACGATAACGACAACCTCGTTATAGCTTTCGGGAAGCCTGCCCGAAAGCACATCATACTGGTCTTTGACCGCGTCTGCGCTCATCATTTCTTCCCATACGTCAAAACTGCTGTTTCCGCTCTGACCGCCGAAAAGGGAACTGTATGTTCCGCCCATCTGCGCAACGCTTGACGCCATACCGTCGCCGAACATTTTCTCCATAACGGTCGAGGGATTTACGCGGACAATTTCGTCCTCGTCTGTTGTTCTGTAAATATACAGGTGAGGAGAATAGCTGTACTGTATCTCGGTAATGCTGTCGAGGATATTGTCGGGATTGCTTTCAATGTACTCCTTAAACTCGGCAAGGTTGTTGGTGGTTATCTCCGAAAGCATGGTTTTCATCATTTCGGTAGAGATGTTGTTTGTATAAACTCTGTCGGGATCACGTTCCTCGCTTTCATCATCGCGTATGCCCATCATTGCCGACATCATATTCGTGTAGTCAATGGTTTCCTGCTGTATAGACACGGGATAAGCCGACAATGTCGACCGTTCAACGCTGTCTATATACTGCTGTACGCCGTTTGAAAGCGACAGTATAAGCGCAATTCCGATAATTCCGATACTTCCCGCAAATGCCGTAAGGAATGTTCTGCCCTTTTTAGTGAGAAGATTGTTTCTTGAAAGCGCAAGCGCCGTGAGGAATGACATCTTCGTTTTCTTGGTCTTGCTTTTGGAAGTTTCGGTTTCAGCTTTGGACTGCTGAACATCTGACGCGTCAAACGGATTGCTGTCGCTCTTTATCTGCCCGTCAACCAGCCTTACAATTCTCGTGGCATATTGCTCGGCAAGTTCGGGATTATGCGTTACCATAATAACAAGGCGGTCTTTGGCTATCTCCTTGATAAGTTCCATTATCTGCACGGAAGTTTCGCTGTCAAGCGCGCCTGTGGGTTCGTCTGCAAGCAGAATATCGGGATCGTTTACAAGCGCTCTCGCAATCGCAACTCTCTGCATCTGACCGCCAGACATCTGATTAGGACGTTTATTCAGCTGGTCGCCCAGACCAACTTTTTCCAGCGCAAGCGCCGCGCGTTCTCTTCTCTCGCGCTTTGAAACACCCGAAAGCGTAAGCGCAAGTTCTACGTTTGAAAGCACGGTCTGATGCGGGATAAGGTTGTAGCTTTGGAAAATGAAGCCTACAGAATGGTTTCTGTATGTATCCCAATCGCGCGATTTGAACTGTTTTGTTGACCTGCCGCCTATTACAAGGTCGCCCGACGTGTACTGGTCAAGACCGCCGATGATGTTCAGCAGTGTGGTTTTACCGCAGCCCGAATGACCTAAAATCGCCACAAGTTCGCTTTCGCGGAAACTTATGGAGACATCTCTCAATGCATGGACGGTTTCGCTTGACGTAACATAATCCTTTACGATATTCTTGATTTCAAGCATGGTTATCTCCTTTATATACTATCTGAAACATGACTTTCTCTGAAGTCTGAGACTTGACTTTTTATACAACCTGTTTTATTTTACATCATTTTCAATTTTTTGTCAATACTTATTAACAAAGAATTTATATTTTTCACACAGATTTCAGGTGATAAAGTTGAACAAAATTAAATCCCGTTCGTCATTTTACTTTATCTTGATGTCAATAGCCGTCGTTTCCTGCCTGCTTTTCTTTTTGCTGTGGGGAATACTTAAGGTTATAGCAGTCGGCGCGGGGATAATTGCGGAAATATTATGGTGCGTTTACTTTTATTCATTAAAGTACAGCGTCTGCGGAAATTCGCTTATTGCCAAAAGCGGTATTTTGTTCAGAAAAACGCGGAAAATTGACCTTTCCGAAATCGTTCTTGAAACAAGAATAGGCATAGGCACAGCCGTTTTTGTGACAATCCTCAACACCGCAGGCGGCACAATGGCGGTTTTCGGAAAACTACAACTCCCGCCTTAAAACAACCGCGTCATCATCACCATAATACCTCGGTATAACGCGCACGCGCTGATAGCCTGACTTTTCATACAGCGAAATAGCGGAGATATTTTTTGACCTTACCTCAAGGAAGCAAACCAACGCGCCCTTTTTTCGCATTTGTTCATGCATTTTTGACAACAGCTTATCGGCAATTCCCTGCCTGCGGAAATCCGGCAAAACCGCGATTTTGAAAATCTCTGCTTCATCAGCCACAACTCTCCCCAGCGCAAAACCACACAACATGCCGTTTTTGCTTTCGGTTTCCAAAACCGACAGCTTGTTTGAAATTTCGCTTTCAAGCATTTCTTTTGTCCAAGGGGCAGCAAATGAATTTTCCTCTATGTAATAAATTTCGTCAATATTACCCATAGTTTTGCAATTTACGTCAAATTCTTCTTGCTTCACAATAAAAACGCTTGTCGTTGGCGTGCCCCATTGAGAATGTTTTTCTGGGAAGCGCGCCGTCTTTAATTACCGTGGGGAAAAGCTCGCTTTTCTTCATTGACGGCAGGAGAATGCCTATTGCGTTTTCGCGCTCACAAAGCTTTTTAACCGCGTCCTCACCGTGAATGTAGTCGATTTTTCCGCAGTTTTCCTTTAGAAATTCATCAAGGAAGTTTTGAACGGAGCCTACCGTGAGGTTGGAATTTGGCTTTGTTATGCCGAATTTCTCGGTTTTGCCGTTTCTTAACAGCAAAAATTCCTGTCCTGCTTCGCCCTTTACAAGACCTAATTTTTCTGTCATTTCATTATACAATTTGTCAAAATCTGTATCAAATATAACTCTGTGTATTGCTTCAAATTCAAGAGCAGGGCTGTGCAGATTGACGATTTCAACAAGTGCATAGCGCGCTAATTCGGCGTCGGGACTGCCCTCGCGCTTTTTTCTTTCATATGTTTCCTTAGCCGAAGCCAAAGAGTGATTGCCGTCGCCCATTGCGAATACAAGAGCGTTTTCAATGCCGCATTTTTCCTTTTCGGCAAGATTCTGCGCCAGCTTTTCAAGCGCGTTTTCAACCTCGTCAGCTTCGCTGCCGTCAATCAGAAAGCCCTCGGAATGACCGCCGTTTTGCATAAGCTCAAAGTTATATACTCTCTGTAATTTTTTTGACAGCAACGGTTCAATAACCGTGTTTTCGGGATCGTCAATCAAAATCATGATATGAGGAAGTTCAAGAGGCGCATTCATTCGTATCTTAACGCGCGGGGGTATTCTTGACGCAACGGTAGCTTCTGTTGCGCGCACCTGCGAGCGGCTGCCCTTGTTGTAGTCGTACATTTCAAGGTCAATTGCTCCCACAATACCTGCGCGCAGTCTGCCGTCAGCCTGCGTGCGCTTTAAGAGAATAAAGCTGTTTTTGTACTCGTTAAACAAATCTCGGCTTAAATATTTGTGCATATTGCCGTTTATTTCCTCAATGCGCTTTTCATCATTGTCGCCCAGAAATGCTTCGGGCAATATCAGGTTAAGCGTTGACGGGCTGCCGCCGACAATCCCCTCAACCTCTTTCCAGTATTCCAGCTCGCCCGTGTACTGGTCGCACGCAACCACGCTCCATTTTGTCATTTCGCTGTCGCTCAGTTTCGGCAGCAGTATATCCGCTCTGTGAAATGCTGTCATATTATCCTCCGGTGTTTTTTCTTTATTATAACATTTTATTTTCACCATGTCAACTAGAAGCTAGAAAATAAGAAGTTAGAGGCTAGAGTTTTGCCTAAAACAAGATTTACCTGGAGAAAAATAGCGTTTAATCTAAAACAACGTTGGCGATATAAAGTTTTTGAAAGGGGAGTTTGAGGGGAAAACTTTTTTCAAAAAGTTTTCCCCTCAACAACGCAAAAAGG
>CANQOJ010000009.1 GCA_947625455.1 uncultured Clostridia bacterium
TTACAGCCTTACACATGGATTGCAGGATGTATTGCAGGAATAATAGGACTTGTAATGATATTTACGGACAAGTCAAACAAGAGCAATAAGGACTGACTGCCTTATTGACAACGACAAAACTCCGCTCGAAAGGCGGAGTTTTTTGTTATTAGAAGATAGTTCCTATGCCGCTAAGCAACTTATGTGATGACCTAAATTGACGCTATTTTTGAAAATACTACTTGAAAAAATCTCCGCTAAATGTTATAATAATAAAGTATATTTATTACTGAAAAATGAGGAAAATACAATGAAAAAATTATTCTTTATTTTTGGGCTGTGCGTTGCGGCCTTACTTTTCGGCAGAATGACCGCAGGAGCGGAAGAAATAACGGCGGAATTTCCCGATCTTTCAGCTGAACAGACGGCTGCGCTCACTGACGGGAAGTACGGTACGGTTTATAAAAGCGAAAATCTGTCTTTGACAGTGAGAAGCCGCACTCCCATCAAGGCGGCTTATATCATATGGAACGAAAATCCCGCTGATTACACCGTTTCAGCGAGTGAGGAAAGCTTTGCCTTTGACGGAGAGATGCTGCACAAGCTGATAATTTTTGATAATGCCGTGTATGAGTTCACGATAGATTGCCATGAGGGCGGAAGTATCTGCGACATTTACGTTTTTGAAAACACCGATTTCCCCGATTTCGTTCAGCAGTGGGATAAACCGTGCAAACAGGCGGATATGCTGATACTCTCCGCCCATGCAGATGATGAATATCTGATGTTCGGCGGGACTATCCCATATTATGCGAAAGAGCTGGGGCTTAAAGTGCAGGTGGCGTATATGACCACGCACTATGAAGAACAGCCCCGCCCGCACGAGCTTCTGGACGGGCTGTGGGCAGCGGGAGTGAAGAATTATCCTGTTATCGGCATTATTCCGGATATTCCCTATAGTCCGATATGGTCCCTGGAGGCTGCCAAAAACCTTTATGATTACAACAGCGTGCTGGACTGGTTCATTGAGCAGATAAGACGCTTCAAGCCGTCAGTCATAATCACGCATGACAAGGACGGAGAATACGGTCACGGCGCACATCAGATGGCGGCGAGCATAGTTATGGACGCAGTGAAGATATCAAATGATCCTGAACAGTTCCCTGATTCGGCGGAAAAATACGGAGTCTGGGACGTGCCGAAAACCTATCTTCATTTCTGGAAAGAAAATGCAATCACAATGGACTGGGAAAGGACTTTGGACAGCTTCGGCGGAATGACGGCGAGAGAGGCGGCTGAATACTGCTACGGCTTTCACAAATCTCAGCATATCTGGAGTATGTCGGTAAATTACGGGCCGGAATGGGACTGCCGGCAATTCGGGCTGTTCAGGACGCTGGTGGGCGTTGACGAAAAGGCGGACTTCATGGATCACATTGAACCGCTCGCCGACGAGGAGCTCTCCGTTCCTGAAACAGAGTCGTCCGATTCAGAAGCGTCCGATTCGGAGCCGTCTGAATCATCATTCATTGAACAGCAGTCCTCAGCTTCCGAAACAACGGAAACAACATCGGAAGAAACCTCACAGACAACTGCGGAAGAAACAGAAAATAAACCGTGGAACATACTTTTGTATGTCGGTGCGGGGTTATTGGTTTTGATAGTTATTATCGCAGTTATCATTGCGGTTAAAAAGAATGGTAAAAACCGCAAATAAAGTTTACCCTGCATATAAAAATTGCCGATATTCTTTACGAAGTATCGGCAAAATTTATTATGCACAAGTAAATTTCCTGTTTCTGTGCAAAAATACTACTTGAAAAAATCTTTGCTTAATGTTATAATAGATGTATGTTTATTACTGAAAAGCGAGGAAAATGCAATGAAATTAGGAATGGTAGGACTTCCGAATGTCGGCAAAAGCACACTGTTTAACGCGCTTACAAACGCGGGCGCACAGTCCGCAAATTACCCTTTCTGCACAATTGAACCTAACGTGGGAATTGTAAGCGTGCCGGACGAAAGGCTTGACAAGCTGGCTGAAATGTATCACCCCGAGAAATTCACGCCTGCAACGCTTGAATTTGTCGATATAGCGGGACTTGTAAAAGGCGCGTCAAAGGGCGAGGGTTTGGGAAACAAGTTTCTGTCGAATATACGCGAGGTTGACGCGATAGTTCATGTTGTGCGCTGTTTTGAGGACGAAAACATAATTCACGTTGACGGAAGTATAGGCGCAAAGCGCGATATTGAAACAATAAACCTTGAACTTATTTTCGCCGACCTTGAAATTCTTGACAGAAGAATTGACAGAGCGAAAAAGGCGGTAAAGGGAGATAAGTCGCTTCAAAAAGAAGTTGACTTCTTTGAAAGTTTAAAGACGCACCTTGAAAACGGCAAGTCAGCAAGAAGCTATGAATATACCGACGAAGAGCGCGAAATGCTTCATGATACTCCCCTGTTGTCCAACAAACCCGTTATTTACGCGGCGAATTTGTCCGAAAAGGACTTTTCAAACGGCGTTGAAAACAACGAACAGTATAAAGCTGTCGCAGAAATCGCAAAGGAGGAACATGCCGAAGTTTTGCCTATCTGCGCGCAGACAGAAGCGGAAATCGCAGACTTGTCTGACGAGGAAAAAGCGCTGTTTCTGGCGGACATGAACCTTGAAAGTTCAGGTCTTGCGCGAATTATAAAGACAGGTTACAGGCTTCTTGGTCTTATTTCATTCCTCACCGCAGGTACTCCCGAAGTGCGCGCATGGACGATAACCAAAGGCACAAAAGCGCCTCAGGCGGCGGGAAAAATACACACCGACTTTGAAAAAGGCTTTATACGCGCGGAGATTGTAAGCTTTGACGACCTTATGAAATGCGGTTCTATGGCGGCGGCAAAGGAAAAAGGTCTGGTAAGGCTTGAGGGCAAGGACTATGTTATGCAGGACGGAGATGTAACGCTGTTCAGGTTTAATGTTTAAGAGGTGTTTGGGTGAAGAAAGTTATTCGCTGTAAAAATACGAACAACAGAAAAATTATTGCATTACTTGTTGTGCAGGTAGTTTTAGGAGTTGCGCCAGTGCTTATGCTGACGGCGTTTGTGGGGTTTGAACTTTATGAACATAAAGTGCTTGCAATAATAACAATCGTTCTGATTTTCCTGTGCAACGCGTCATATATGATTACAGCACGGCGCTACAATATCCTCAACAGCGGACGGCGCGGTGAAAAACTCCTCTGCAAGACTGTCAAAAAACTTCCTACGGAGGGTTATATTTTCTTTAATCTGCCCATTCGCTATAAGGGAGGGCGCTCTGAAACCGACGCGCTTATAATCGGAGAAAAGGGCGTTGTCATAATAGAAGCGAAAAACCATTCGGGAACAATTTCTGGCAGCTGGAAAGAAGAAAAATGGACGCAGACCAAAATCTACGCAAACGGAAAGATAACGACAGCCGAAATGGAAAACCCGCTTAAACAGATACGCCGTCAGCGCGATATTGTAAAAAGCATATTCAATGCTGCGGGAGAGGATGTGTGGATTGACACCGTGCTGTATTTCTCAAACGAAAACGCAAGGCTTAAACTTGACCTGCGGGAAAGCGATTATGTGTGCCTTGGCTCAAAAGAACTTATGAACTTTCTTATAAATCACAAGACAAAGATGAAAATATCGCCAGAAAAAATGGACAAATACAAAAATATACTCAACGAAGCGCGTTTAAAAATATGACGGAAAGTTAAAAACAGCTTTGATTATTCAACAGTTTCAACTGTATTTTTGGTTGAAAACCTTAAAAATTCATCTGATTTCACATAGTTTTCAACCAAAAACCCCGATTGCTTTGTAAAACAAGCTTTTGAATGTTGAAAACCCTGTTGATAACGTTGAAAAGTTTAAAAGACAAATTGCACAGTTTACGAAAAAAATTTTGTGCAATATAGAAGCTAGAGGCTAGAGTTTAGACTAAAACAAGGTTTGAAAAGAAATCTTGTTTTAGTTCAAACTCTAGCCTCTAACATCTTAGTTTCTAGCCTCTAGCTGCTAGCCCAACTTGTATTTCTGACTATATCCAAAATCAACCGCGCCCGCGCATGAACAACAGCCCGACCGCCGTCTTGACGCAAGGACTTTTCTTGCTAAGGGAGACGCCATGACCTGCGCAACGGTGCGTTTTCCGTCGCCTATGGTCTTGCGTTTTTTCTTATAATGCCTGTCGGTGCGGGCTTTAAGCTCCTCGCGGCGCTTTTCGCATTCGTATCTTCTGGCTTTAGCAAGTTCACGGTCGAACTTGTTGCACTCTGCAACCGTCGGCAAACGCTGATAATCCGCTGATTTTGCGTAGCTTTTGATTTCGTTTTCAAGCGCGGCATTTAGTCCCGCAATTGCGTTTCCGTCACCGCCCTTTCTAACGGCTTTTCTGTACTCCGCAAGCGCGGTGAGTGCGTTTGAAAGGCGCATTGAATTAACCTCGTCGCGCGTCCTGCAAGCCCTTAGAGAACATCTGAACATCCTCCTCGCGCTGTCCATTTGCTGAAACTTTGAGTATGTATCGGGATCTTTTGACGCAAGGTATTGCTGTTCGGAAGAATTGAGCGTAAGTCCTCTGTACATCTTGCTTTTTATACTTGAAAGCCTTGAATCGCTGTTCTTGTCATATTCCCTTTCGGAGAACATGCTGTCAATTTTATCCATTTGCTCTTGTATCATTTCCGCAAGAGTTTTCTGCTTTTCCTCTTTAGCTTGTGTATTCTGAACATCTGTAACCTGCTTTTCCTCAACAGCGGGCGTTTTCGCATTTGCAGACGCGCTTGCAATAGCCTTAACAGCCTTTTCTGAAAAATAAGCGGTATCGCGGTTTTGAACAGATTTCTCCTTACAAGCGTCAGTTTCTGTCTTGGCTGGCGCACTGTTTTCAACCGACTTCAGACAATGCGAAAATGCGCTTTTGTAATCAAAAATTTCAATGTTCATTGTCTATACACCCCCTGTCAGAATTGCCACCGCAAAATTTCCCTATTATATAATTATCGGCACGATACGCAGATTTCTTTACTAGATGCTAGAAATTTTAGAAGCTAGGCAAAATATACAGTGGACATTGAACAGTAAACAGTTGTGGTGCCGCTGGCGCGGATTATTTAGATTGTGTTCATATTAAAGGAGCGTAAACCTTAAACAGGTCTACGCTCTCATAATCCCAAAACAATCTTAATCCTCCGCGAAGCGGTACGATAACTGTTTACTGTTCAATGTCCACTGAATACTGTTTCTAGCCTCTTATTTTCTAGCTTCTAGTAGCTTAATTTCCGGCTTCTAATGGCGGCTCAAATTGGAATGTATCATTAAAGATATCATTGCTTTCGTTTTGTTGGTCGTTTTCCCAGTGTTCCTCAAACTCTTTTATCGTCATAGGCTTTGCGAAATAGTATCCCTGAACCATTCCGCACCTGATTTCTTTCAGAAACTCCATCTGGTCGCCTGTTTCAATGCCCTCCGAAATGACGTTCATATCAAGATTTTTCGCCAGGTCAACAACTGACGATATAACCGCCCTACCGCGCGAGGAATTGACAGTGCCGTTGAAAAACTCTCTGTCAATTTTCAGCACATCAGCGGGAATATCCTTTAAAATGTTCAGCGACGAATATCCAGAACCAAAATCGTCTATCGACAGCTTGAAGCCTATCTCGTGAAGTTTGTGCAGAATTTTCAGCATAAGTTCGGTGTTTTCCGTAAACACGCTCTCCGTAACTTCAAGCTCAATATACCCGTAAGGAATTTCATACTTGTCTACAATTTCACGCAAACGCCAGATATAATCCTCGTCATTTATATGCAGACGAGACTGATTGACCGAGATTATAATAGGCGTAATTCCCCTGTCAATCCACCTGCGCATAAGCTTGCAAACTTCTTCCAAAATGAAGAAATCCAGTTCCACCACAAATCCGTTTTTCTCCGCTACGGGAATAAATTCATTCGGTGACAAAAAGCCAAATTCCTTGCTGTCCCAGCGTATCAGCGCTTCCGCGCCGACAATATGCCTGTTTTCCGTGCCGTATTTCGGCTGAAGATAGCACAAAAACTCGTTGTGTTCAAGCGCCTGGGGCATGGCGTTTTCAATATCCTTTTCGCGCATGGAAATATCGCGTATTCTGCCGTCATAAAACGCCACTTCGTTGGTATGATAGCTTTTGACGCTTTTCTTCGCAAGTTTGCACCTGTCAACCGCCGCCGTGAAATCAATCGCGCCGTTTTTCCCCGTGCATTGTCCAAGCCTGCAAACGCCCGCGCTGAAAGTCATGGGGTATTTTATAAACAGCGAGTTTCTTCTGTCAAACTCCGTGAAAATGCTTTCAAGCCTGTTTTCAATGTCGTTATCCGAAGCGTTTTTGATAAGTACGGCGAAGTTGTCCTCCGATATTCTTGCGACAATCTCGTTTTCTTCAAGGCTGTCGCCGATAGTTGAATGAAGCCTTAAAAGTATCCTGTCGCCCATTTCATAGCCAAGCCTGTCGTTTACAAGCTTAAACTTGTCAATATCAATAACGGCAAGCGCCCATTTTTCCGCGGGTATCTTCTTTACAGCCTTTTCGCAGTCCATGAAAAAGCGGTTTTTCGTTTTTCCTCCCGTAAGCGCGTCAACGTCGCTGTCGCGGCGTCTTACATGATGATAGTATACAAAGAGTGCAACAAACCCGCCCGCCAGAATTACAATTACAACCGCCAGGACAATTATCAGGATTATTTGTTTTTCAGGCATACTATCACCTCCGACCAACCTTTTTAATTATAGCATTTATTTAAATTTTTTTCAATATCAAAGGCAAAAATTATACTTTTTACTTAAATTTGTTTTTGGATTTTTGACATTTTGCACAAAAGCGCTTGACAAATTGCAGAAAATATGGTAAAATTTTATCGTACATTTTGCGCGGTGAAAACCGTCCGCAAAAAAAGAAACTCAAAGGAGAACATACAATGAAATGGTATGAAAACGCGGTATTCTATCACATTTACCCCATAGGATACCTTGGCTGTCCGCGTCAGAACGACAGAACAAGCGAGCCGACGCACAAAATACTGAGGATAATCGACGATATTCCGCATATAAAGGAACTCGGCTGCAACGCGATATACTTCGGTCCGGTATTTGAGAGCGTCGCACACGGCTACGACACTATTGATTACAGGACGATTGACAGGAGAATAGGCACAAACGACGACTTTAAAAAGGTCTGTGATGCGCTTCATGAAAACGGAATTAAAGTTATATTAGACGGTGTTTTCAATCATGTCGGGCGCGATTTCACGGAATTTATGGACGTAAGGCAAAACAGGCTTGGAAGTTCAAAGAAAGACTGGTTTCATGTCCGCGAGGGCAACAACGGCTACAATGACGGATTTTTCTACGAGGGCTGGGAGGGACATTACGAGCTTGTAAAGCTCAATCTCTACAATCCTGAAGTAAAGCAGTATCTGAAAGATACCATTACATTCTGGAAAAACGAGTTTGGCATTGACGGGTTGAGGCTTGACGTTGCATACTGCCTTGACAAAAATTTCTTAAAGGAACTGCACGGTCACTGCAAGTGGCTTGCGGACGACTTTTTCCTGCTTGGAGAAACGCTTCACGGCGACTACAATCAGTGGATGAACGACGAAATGCTTGACAGCGTTACAAACTACGAATGCTACAAAGGGCTGTTCTCAAGCTTTAACGATATGAATATGTTTGAGATTGCACACTCGATAAACAGGCAGTTTGGTTCAGAAAACTGGTGTCTTTACAGAGGAAAGCACCTCTACACCTTTGTTGACAATCATGACGTCACGAGAGTTGCTACCATTCTCAGAACAAAAGAACATCTCCCTCTTATATACACCCTTATGTTCATGATGCCGGGCATACCGTCAGTTTATTACGGCAGTGAGTTCGGAATTGAGGGTGACAAGCGCGGAGGAGGAGACGACGCACTGCGTCCCGAATTTGACCTTGAAAGCATGAAAAACAGCGGTCTTAACGATATGACCAAACTTATAAGCAAACTCGCCGATATTCAGAAAAATCACCCCGCCGCTTCTATGGGCGATTACAGGCAGATACAGCTTACCAACAGGCAATATGCCTTTTCCCGCAGTGCTGACGGCGAAACGCTTATCACCGTTATAAACGCTGACGGCGCGCCGTTTACATTCAACAATTTAGGCGGTCAGGCGGAAAATCTTCTGACGGGCGAAAAGCAGGAGATTTCAAATCTTACGCTTCCTCCCTTTTCTTCTGCGGTGTTCAAACTCTGATGCTGCCCTCAATTCAACGCGTTTCTTAAGCACGAGGTGAAATATGACAAGTCCTGTTGAAGTATGGCTATGGCTTTTGCTTGTAATGCAGCCCGACAATCCCAAAACAAACCGCATACTGTCCGAAAACGGCGGTGACGCGACAAAAGCCGCAAAGGCTATACGCGATGATAATCTTCCCATTTTGTCGGACAGTGAGAAAAAACGCGCCGTTGAAACGAGAAACGGCGCGGTACAGCGCGTTTTGAAAATCTGCGAGGATAACAGCATACGCATAGTCACCCTTGACAGCGAGGATTACCCGCCGCTGCTTAGAAATATCCCCGATCCGCCCATTGTACTGTTTGTAAAAGGCAGTCTTGCAGGTCTTAAAGACAAGCTTGTGATTTCCGCGGTAGGCACAAAGCGCCCGTCAGATTACAGCGTTTCGGCAACGGAAATGCTTATAAAAACGCTGTCGAAAATAGGCGCGGTTGCTGTCAGCGGGAATGCGGGAGGTCTTGACTCGGCTGTACATAAAGCGTGCATAAGCTGTCACGGACGGTCAGTTGCCGTACTGCCCTGCGGAATACTTGCGGACTATCCGAGAGGCGGGAAAGAGCTGAAAAACGCCATAGTTGACAACGGCGGCGCGGTTGTAAGCGAACTTTTGCCGTATACAAACGCATTTATAGGCTATTTCCACAGGCGAAACCGAATTATTTCGGGAATGTCCGAGGGCACAATTGTTCTTCAGGCGGGAGAGAAAAGTGGTTCATTGTCCACGGCAAACTGCGCTTTTTCGCAAAATCGAACGGTTTTCTACATTCCTCCCCATGATATTTTCTCAAAGGAATACAGCGGCGCGGCAATTTTAGCAAAGAAAAACGCCGTACCCGTGTTTGATGTTTCCGACATAACCGACGCTCTGTTGAAAGACAGCATCAGGATTGCCGATATTACACAGAAAATCAAGTCGCTTGAATTTGCCGGGCAAAAACCCGACAAACCGCCAAAACCCAAGAAAGAGGAAACCGCGAAAGCCGAAGAAGCCGCTGACATTACGGAAAATCTTTCTGACGAAGAAAAGGCGCTTGTGGAAATCATCAAGAAAGCGCCCGCTGATATTGACGCGCTTATCGACAAAAGCGGACTTGACTATGAAACGGCAATAGATACGCTTACCGTACTTGAACTTTCAAAGGTCATTGAACGTCAGATGGACGGAAATTATGCCCTGTTTAAACAAAAGTAAGCAGACTGAAAAAGCTGAAACCCCGTGTTTTAAACACGGGGTTTATGTACATAATTTGTACAGTCAGCAAATTACTGAGCCTTGGGAGCGCCGACAGGGCAGTTGCTCTCGCAAGCACCGCAGTCAATGCACTTGTCGGGATCAATAACGTACTGTCCATCGCCCTCGGAAATAGCCTCGGCAGGGCAGTTGTCCTTGCATACTCCGCAGGAAATGCATTCATCGGAAATCTGGTAAGCCATATTCTCAATCCTCCTTAAAGATTAGCAGACAGTTTCAGACTGTATAAAAGCCATATTTCAGGCTGTTGAGAAAGCCTCAGATGCTAGGAAGCGTTGCAGCAACTAGCCTTTGTGGCTGTTGCTGCAGCGCTGACGACGCAGATGGGGCTTTATCGACAGCCTGACGTTTTCTGTCCTACTACATATTTTATCATATTTTTTAAAAAAATCAATAGCAATTTCTGTAAAATTTTAAAAAATTTTTTGTGCATATTGATTTAGTGTTGACTAACCATAATATAATGGTTGCATTTTTCTTTAAAATGTTGTATAATAGAAATAAGGCGGTTAAATAACGAGTTGTTTCGGAGGTAAAAAGATGAAACTAATTTTCGCTATAGTAAACAATGACGACAGCCATTCCGTGCAGTCCGCGCTTACGAAAAACGGATTTCAAACGACAAAGCTTTCTTCTTCGGGCGGATTTCTTATGGCGGGAAACACAACGTTTATGATATGTTCAGAGGACGAAAAAGTAGACGACGCGCTTAATGTCATTAAAAACCATTCCCACAAGCGCAGGCAGTTTGTGCCTAATGCTTCAGCATACGGCGAGGGCACTTATTCGGGATTTCCCGTTGAGGTAACCGTAGGAGGGGCAACGGTTTTTGTAACAAACATTGAAAGATTTGAAAAGGTCTGATTATGCGGCTATACGGGAAAGATAAAATTTGCGGGATACTCTCAAAAACCGCCCGACAAAACCGTTTGTCGCATGCAGTTTTGCTGACGGGCAAAAGCGGAGTCGGGAAAAAGTATCTTGCGAGATATGTCGCACAGCTTATTCTGTGCAAACACAACGCCTGCGGGGAATGTGCGTGCTGTAAAAACATTGAAAACGATACGCACCCCGACGTTGTTTTCGCAAGGAAAAAGTGCGGAGGGAAATATTCGGCGGAGCCGTTCAGGGAACTGATGAAAGACGCTGTTATACTGCCGAATAACGGGAAATTCAAGGTCTATATCTTTGAAGAATGTGATACCATGACGCCCGTCATATATAACGCGCTTTTAAAGATAATAGAAGAACCCGCAGAACATTTGCGGTTTGTGTTCACCTGCACAAATACCGCGCTTGTGCCCGAAACGATTATGTCGAGAGTTACCGTTTATGAAGTTGCAGATACTACGGTTGAGGACTGCGAAAGGTATCTTATTGACAGCGGTGTTGAAGAACAAAAAGCAAAGGAACTTTCCGCAGTTTTTTCGGGAAATATAGGCGAATGTGTAAACTTCCTGAATTATCTTAGCGGAAACGAAAAGAATAAAAAAACCGCCGTTGAAACCGCGCGCAAAATCGCATCTGCAATCGCCTCGCGCGACGCTTATTCTGCTTCAGCCCTTATCAGCACATCTGCGGAAAAGTCCGATTTTTACATCATCTTAGACTATCTTACAAACGTATTCCGCGACGCGATAGCGATTAAACACGGACAAACTGCCGAATATTACGACAAGGAATCGGCGCAGAAGATTGCGGGGAATTTCACTGACAAAGAGATAACGCGAATGACCGATACGGCGTTTGAGATTTCGTCAAATGAAATTTACAACATAAATCCCGCGCTTACCGCGTCTTATTTCATATCGGGAATTTTATAGATTTAAGGAGTATTATGGAAAACAACGATTATTTTACTGAAAAAATTGCGCCGAAAAACAAAACGGCTGATACGCAGACAGCAAACGAAGAACTGTCTGAAAATGTCGAGATTATAGGCATAAGGTTTAAAGATTTAGGGAAAGTGTACTATTTCGCGCCCATAGGAGTAAGCTTCAAACAGGGCGAAAAGGTTATTGTTGAAACAACGAGAGGCGTTGAATGCGGGGAAGTTGTTCTGTCAAACCGCGAAATGCCGCGCGCGTCGCTTAGTACGCCTCTAAAGCCTATTATCAGAAAAGCTACCGAAAATGACGAGAAACAACTTGAACGAAACCGCATAAAAGAAGAAGAAATCATGCAGACGTTTATTGAGAAAATTCATCAGCATAAGCTGGAGATGAAACCCATTGACGTTGACTACACCTTTGACGGAAGCAAGATACTGTTTTACTTCACCTCTGAAAGCCGTGTGGATTTCAGGGATTTGGTAAAGGACCTCGCCGCGATATACCGCACGAGAATTGAATTAAGACAAATAGGCGTAAGAGACGAAGCGAAAATGCTGGGCGGTTTGGGAGTATGCGGAAGACCATTCTGCTGTTCAAGCTTTTTGGGAGAATTTCAGCCCGTGTCGATAAAAATGGCGAAAGAACAGCAGTTATCGCTTAATCCGACAAAGATTTCGGGTACTTGCGGGAGACTTATGTGCTGTCTTAAATATGAACAAAACTGCTACGAGGATTTCCTGCGCACAACTCCGAAATGCGGCGCATGCGTTGAAACAACAGAGGGCAGAGGCTTTGTGACAGACGTAAACCTGCTTACGGGTATGCTTACAATAAAACTCGACAAAAAGCCCGATGTTCCGTTTATCGTAAACAAGGAAGAAGTTAAAGTAATCAAAGACGCACAGGTAAGAGTTTCAAGAAATGAACTCAAAGACCTCAAGAAGCTTGAGGACTGACAGACGGGGGATTTCAGATGAACAAAAAGAAAACCATAAATATGATGTCGCAGGCTACAAGCGTTCAAGGTCAGGGTGTGGGTTCAGCTTATATTGAACAGGTAAAACTTGTAAGAGAGGGACTGGCGGACAAGTTCGAGGTGTTTGAAAACGTGAGAATGTGCGCGGATATCACCCACTACCACACGATAAACCCCACATTCCTGCTCACGAAAAAACAACGCTGCAAAAACGGGACTTCCGTCTGCTATGTCCATTTTCTGCCGTCAACCGTAGACGAAAGCCTAAATCTCCCAAAGCCTGCAAGGGCGATATTCTACAAGTATATGATAAAATTCTACAAGAGTATGGACCACATTGTCGTAGTAAATCCGTACTTTATTGACGCGCTTGAAGAATACGGCATTCCCAGAGAAAAAGCCGTGTACATACCGAATTTTGTGGATACCGATAAATTCCATCCATTATCAAAAGAGAAAAAAGCGAAAATAAAACAGTCGCTCAATATCCCCGAAGACAAATTTACGGTTATGTGCGCAGGTCAGCTGCAAGTGAGAAAGGGGATTTTCGACTTTCTCGAATGTGCTGAGAGACTGCCCGACGTGCAGTTTATATGGGCGGGAGGATTTAGCTTCGGAAAGCTGACGGACGGATATGACGAGATTAAAGAAGTGCTGAAAATGCCGCCTAAGAACGTAAAATTCTTAGGGATAGTAGAGCGCGAGAAGATGAACAAGCTTTACAACGCCGCGGACGTTATGTTTCTGCCGTCGTTTGAGGAGCTGTTTCCTATGACGGTGCTTGAAGCTATGTGCGTCAATATCCCCATTCTTCTGCGGGATATTCCGATATACAACAACATCCTATTCGACTTCTATTGCCGTGAGAACGGCGTTGACGGCTTTGTAAAGGCAATTGAAAACCTCCGCGATGACAAGGAGTATTATAAGGCTTGCTGTGAAAACTCAAAGCGCGGAAATGAATTTTACGATAAAAAACACGTTCTTCAGATGTGGGACGAATTTTATACTTCAATTTTAAAATAAGGATTAGCTATGAACGTATTGTACTATGTAAACAACAAAACTCAAAAAACAGTTGAAAAAAGCGGAGTTGGGCGCGCGCTTTATCATCAGCTTAAAGCCGCCGAACTTAACGGGATAAACTATGCGCAAAATTTGAAAGACGCGGACGTTGTACATATTAACACCGTATTTCCCGACGCGGTGTGTATGGCGGTAAAATCTAAAATCCATAATGTGCCCGTGGCATATCACGCACATTCAACAAAAGAGGATTTCCGCAATTCGTACATAGGCGCAAATCTTGTTTCGGGAATTTTCAAGCAGTGGATAAAATTCTGTTACAGTTTAGGCAACGTCATTATAACGCCTACGGAATATTCAAAACAGCTCTTGAAAGGCTATGGGATAAAAAAGCCCATATATGCGGTTTCAAACGGAATTGACCTTGACGACTACAAGCCGACAGCCGAAAAGGCGAAAAAGTTCCGCGAAAGATACGGAATAGGCGAAAACGAGAAAGTCGTTATGTCAATAGGGCTTTTGATGAAGCGCAAGGGTGTTCCCGACTTTGTAAAACTTGCAAGAAGTATGCCCGAATACAAGGGCTGGCTTGAACATAAAAAGAACTGTTACATGGCGAATGATTTAAGGGAATTTAAAAGGCTTGCCAAAGGTATACTCGAAAAGAAACTGCCCGACCTAACTGAAAAAGGCTATGAAGCTGTAAAAAAGAAAAGCCTTAAAATAACGGGAGAACAGCTTTTGAGAGTTTACCAAAAGGCGATAGTTTATTCTAAAAAGAAGAATATCCGCTCGTCATATAAGCCTAAAAAGAAACTTACAAACTAAACATACAAAGGACGTAAAATACAGAACAAATGGAGAACATAAAGGAAAACAAAATGGGCGTTATGCCCGTAAGGAAATTGCTGATAACAATGTCGCTGCCGATGGTAATTTCAATGTTTGTGCAGGCAATGTACAACCTTATCGACAGCATTTTCGTGGCGCAGATAGACCAAAACGCGCTGACCGCTGTCAATATGGCGTTTCCTATGCAGTCGCTTATGATTGCGTTTCAGACGGGATTAGGCGTTGGAATGAACGCGCTTATTTCAAGGCTTTTGGGTGAAAAGAAGCCGCGCGACGCGGGAAATGCCGCAATTCATGGACTTATACTTACGCTTGTAAATTACCTGCTGTTTCTGACGGTGGGGCTGACGCTGACAACAGGGTTTTTCACGGTACAAAGCAAATCGACCGCTGTTATTTCCTACGGCGTAGATTATCTTTCGATAATTTGCCCGTTCAGTTTCGGGCTGTTTTTTCAGATATGCTTTGAGAGATTTCTGCAGGCAACGGGAAAGACAGTTCATTCAATGATTATGCAAGGCACTGGCGCGGTTATAAATCTTATATTCGATCCCATTCTGATATTCGGCATTGAACCGCTGGGCATACCCGCAATGGGCGTAAAAGGCGCGGCGATAGCAACTGTCGCGGGGCAGATGGTTTCAATGCTTATAGGCATTATACTGCACTTTGGCTTTAATAAGGAGCTGAAGCTTAATTTCAGGGAATTTCGGCTGTCGTGGAAAAGCATAGGCAAGATATACAGCGTAGGCGTGCCGTCGATAATTATGAGCGGTTTGCTTTCGGTTATGACATATCTTATGAACATCATACTGAAAGGCTATGAAGAAACTGCGGCGACAGCATTCGGAGTGTATTTCAAGCTTCAGAGTTTTGTCATTATGCCAGTTTTCGGAATGAACAACGGCATTGTGCCTATAATTGCCTACAACTACGGCGCAATGCACAGGACAATAAACGATAAAACCGAAAACGACAACTCCTCCTATTATTCCTCACGCATTACAAAGACAGTAAAACTCGGAATAATTTTCGCGTCCTGCACTATGCTTATAGGACTGCTGTTGTTTCAGATTTTCCCGACATTTTTCCTGTCATTCTTCAATCCCGACGATAAACTCTTGGACATAGGCACAACGGCGCTAAGGACGCTTTCATGGTCGTTTTTGTTTGTGGGAGAAGCGGTTGTGCTGACGTCGGAATTGCAGGCGCTTGGTCACGGGGTAATGAGTTTGTTTGTATTTCTGGTGAGACTGCTTGTGCCTGCGCTTCCGCTTGCGTGGCTGTTTGGAAAACTTTGGGGGCTAAACGCAATATGGTGGGCGCTGCCTGTATCGGACCTTTTAGGGCTTATACTGGCGGTCATATTTGTTGTCAATGTAAACAGAAAGGTGTTAAGGCGGTGATAATATGAGCAACTGCGACGACTGCGTGAATTACGTTTATGACGAGGAATGCGATTGTTATACCTGCCTTGTAAACTTGGACGAGGACGAGATGTACAGGTTTTTACAGGGGACAAACGACGACTGCGCGTTTTATGAGCCGGATGACGAGTATAAAATTGCGAGAAAACAGTGATGGCAGTATACAGCATACAGTGTTGAGTATACAGTTAAGGTGTCCGCGCATTATCCTCCTTCGTCGGAAAACGCTACGCGGATGATTAAGATTGTTTTTGAATTACAAGGGCGTAAATCACTTGGTAGGTTTGCGTTCTTTTAATTTACACCTTAAAATGTTAAATCTCAGACTGCCGATAAAGCCTCAGATGCTAGGAAGTGTCACAGCAACTAGCCTTTGTGGCTGTTGCTGTGACGCTGACGACGCAGATGAGGCTTTATCGGCAGTCTGACAATAGTTTGGTATACAATATGTGCATTATGCGTTGGTTGACAGACGTTTTCTTTGTGCAAAATGCCGAATAAAATATGTTGAAATTATCTTAAGTACAAATCTTTTCGCAAATCTATTGAAATTTCCGCTAAAATCGTGTATAATAGATAAAGTATAGATTTTATTCTACAAGAAACGAAAGGGGTTTAAAATTATGAAATCTCCGATTTCAAAAGAAGAACTTTTAAAACAGCTCACGGCAATACTTGAATACGATTACAGAACAGACGCGAAAGAGGCTAACGTAACGCAGATTTACCGCGCTCTTTCTACAATCGTAGTCAATTTTATGAAAGAAAAACGCCACAACTTTATGCATGAGTGCAACTCACAGGGCAGAAAACAGGTTTATTATCTGTCAATGGAGTTTCTTATGGGGCGCTCGCTCAAGACATCTCTTTACAACTTGGGATTGCAGGACGAAGCGGCGGCGGCGCTTGATGAACTCGGCGTAAAGATTGACAGAGTTTATGAAGAAGAACCTGACGCAGGTCTTGGAAACGGCGGTCTGGGCAGACTTGCGGCGTGCTATATGGACGGTCTGGCAACGTGCGATTATCCCGCGACAGGCTACTCTATCCGCTATGAATACGGAATTTTCAAGCAGAAAGTTGTTGACGGGTGGCAGACTGAACTTCCAGACAACTGGCTTCCCGGCGGCGGCGCATGGCTTGTTCCCGTGCCCGACCAGGCGGTTGAGGTGCGCTTTGACGGACAGATTGTTGAACGCTGGGACAACGGCTATCATCAGTTACAGCATGTAAACTACAACAGCGTAAATGCTGTGCCGTATGATATGTACGTTTCGGGTTATGACAGCAAGGGCGTTTCAAAGCTTCGTCTTTGGAGCGCTGAGGCGATGTCGTTCGATATGAACGCATTCAACACGGGCGACTATACAAAAGCGCTCGGCGCAAACAATATTGCGCACTCCATTTCAAAGGTCCTTTACCCCAACGATAACCATGCAGAGGGCAAAGCACTGCGCTTAAGACAGCAGTATTTCATGTGCGCCGCGTCAATAGGCGATATAGTTATGCGCCACATGAGAGTTTACGGAAATATGGACAACTTCCATGAAAAGGTAGCTATCCACATAAACGATACTCACCCCACTCTCGCTATACCCGAACTTATGAGGATACTGCTTGACGAGTGCGGTTACAGCTGGGAAAAGGCTTGGCATATCGTAACAAATACGTTTGCTTATACAAACCACACGGTTATGGCAGAAGCGCTTGAAAAGTGGGATCAGAGCCTTATCGAAACCATTCTTCCCAGAATTTACCAGATTATCTGTGAGATAAACCGCCGTTATTATGAAGATATTATGAACCGCACGGGCGGCGACGCTGACAAAGCGGGCAAGATGTGCATAATGAAAGACGGCAAAATTCATATGGCAAATCTCTGCGTTGCCGCTTCACACAGCGTAAACGGCGTTTCTAAACTGCACAGCCAGATTATAAAGGACGATGTGTTCCAGCTCCAGGCGCTTGACAAGCCGTTCCAGTTCAAGAACGTCACAAACGGCATTGCATACCGCCGCTGGCTTCTCCAGAGCAACAAAGGACTTACAGACCTGCTTTCGGAGTGCATAGGAGAGGGCTTCAAGAAAGACGCTTCTGAACTTATAAAGTTCCAGGTATTTGCAAACGATACGTCTGTTCTTGAAAAACTCGGAAAGATAAAGCGCAAAAACAAGGAGATATTTGCGGAGTATGTTGAAAAGACAACAGGCGAAAAACTGAACCTTGACAGCATTTTCGACGTTCAGGTAAAGCGTCTGCATGAATACAAGCGCCAGCAGCTGAACGCGATGAACATTATCGCTGACTACAACTATCTCAAGCAAAATCCGAACGCGCCTTTTGTTCCAAAAACTTATATCTTCGCTTCAAAAGCCGCTCCGGGCTACTATATCGCAAAGCAGATAATCAAGATGATATGGTGCATAGGCGAAGAAATAAAGCACGATCCTGTTATCAGAGAAAAACTTAAGGTAATATTCCTTGAAGATTACAGAGTTACGCTTTCGGAAATCCTTATGCCTGCCGCTGAAATTTCCGAGCAGATTTCGCTTGCGGGTACGGAAGCGTCGGGTACGGGCAATATGAAGCTTATGCTCAACGGCGCGCTTACGCTCGGCACATATGACGGCGCGAATGTTGAAATTCACGAGGCTGTAGGTACGGACAACATCTTCATCTTCGGTATGAGAACGCATGAGGTAAACGAACTTCGTATGCGCGGATACAACCCGCAGGGCTATATCGACAGCAATCCTACCATCAGCAACGTTATTGACAGAATGTACAACGGAATAAACGGCGCGAAGTTTGATGAACTTGCAAACTCGATAAGAACCAAGGACTTCTATATGGCGCTTGCGGACTTCGACAGCTACCGCGGAACGCAGGCTTATGCCAGCGAGGTTTACAAAAACCAGAACGAATGGAACAGAAAGTCGCTGTTCAATATCGCGGGCGCGGGAAGATTTTCGGCAGACCGCGCAGTTCAGGATTATGCCCGCGATATCTGGAACCTCAAATAAATTTTAATTATCCACCGATATATATTCTCCCCCTGAAAAACGGGGGAGAAAAATATTATAAAAAGGAGGCTGTTTTATGAAGCTGGCAGAAGCGCTTAATTTAAGAGCGGACATTGCAAAGAGAATTGCACAGCTCAACATAAGGCTGCAGAACAACGCTCTTGTTCAAGAGGGCGAAAAGCCTGCGGAAAATCCTGCGGATTTGCTTAAAGAACTTGATGAACTCATAATTCAGCAGGAAGAACTTATCGCCAGGATAAATCTGACAAACGCAAAGACCGTTTCGGACGGGAAAACGCTTACCGAGCTTATAGCGCATAAGGACACTGTGAGAACAAAAATTGACGTTATGCGCACTTTTCTTGACGCGGCTTCAAGAACATACACGCGCGGAATGCGGTCGGAGATAAAGATATTAAGCACGGTGAATGTCGCACAGCTAAGAAAGCAAGTTGACGCTATGGAAAAGGATTTCCGCGAAACTGACGTTAAAATTCAGGCGCTTAACTGGAACACGGAGTTGCTTTAAGCGTTATTTTGAGTGCGGTAACGGGCGAGCACTGACCTTTTCCGAACAAGGAATGTTCGGACCAAGGATGCGTTTCGGGGCAAACGCGGGGTTCGATTCCCCTGTTTATTGTTATGCTCATATTATTACAAACGCATTTTTATCGTTATTTATACTGCCACAGTGCTGACGTTACCGTAGGGTGGGCAAGGGGAGTTGACAGTATACAATGTACAGTGTAAAGTATTCAGTAATTGCCGAAACGTTGTATGCTGTAAATAATGTTTATTTAATCTAAAGCAATTGACAGTGAACAGTAATTGTCAAGACATATATTTTTTAGGAGAAGTATTTTATGGGTATGCCGATTTTTGACTGCTTTGATACAAGCTACAAACACCCTTTCGGGGCGATAAGGCGCGGACAGCCGTCAATGTTCAACATCAGACTTCCGAAAAGCTATCAGGTATCGGGACTTACGCTCGTTATGTTCCGTCCGGGATTTAAAGAGCGTTTTATCGAACTTGAACTGCAGGACGAAAGCGGCGACGACAATATATTCTCCGCAGTGTTTACCCCTAATAACTTAGGCGTTCATCACTATTACTTCACGGGAGTTATCGACGGCAGACGGCGCTACATAAAGCGCACAGGCGCAAATCTTGGCGTTTTCGAGGGAGAAGAACTGTTTCAGCTGACAGTATTTGACGAGGATATGTACACCCCCGCGTCTGTAAGGGGCGGTATCATGTATCAGATATTTCCCGACAGATTTTACAAAAGCGGAAAAAAGCACGAAAATGTCCCCGCAGACAGGATTATCCGTGATGACTGGGAGGGCACCCCGTACTACAAACCTGATGAAAAGGGAGTTGTCAGAAACAACGACTTTTTCGGCGGCGATTTGCAGGGCATTATCGAAAAACTCCCGTATATAAAGTCGCTTGGGGTTACTATCATTTACCTCAACCCTATCTTTGAAAGCCACGAAAACCACCGCTATTCAACCGCAAATTACGAGAAAATCGATCCTCTGCTCGGCACAGAGGAAGATTTCAAAGAACTTTGCGAAAAAGCGGGCGAAATGGGAATTGACATAATCCTTGACGGCGTTTTCTCGCATACGGGCGCGGATTCCGTATATTTCAACAAGTTCGGGCGTTACGGCGAACACACGGGCGCATACCGCGACAGAAACAGTCCGTATTTCCCCTGGTACAGCTTTACGGGTTATCCCGACAGATATGAAAGCTGGTGGGGAATTACAACGCTTCCGAATGTTGACGAAAACAACGAGGCATATACAAACTATATCTGCGGCAACGACGGGATTTTGCAGAAATGGATAAAGCTTGGCGCAAAGGGCTGGAGACTTGATGTTGCGGACGAATTGCCCGATGAATTTTTAGATAATCTCAACAAGTCCGTAAAAAAACTCGGAAATGACAAGATAATCTACGGCGAAGTCTGGGAGGACGCGTCAAACAAGGAAAGCTACGGTATAAGACGGCGTTATCTTATAGGCGGACAGCTTGACAGCGTTATGAACTATCCGTTTAAAGAGGCTATATTAAACTACGTTAAATATGCCGACGCTAAGCAATTTACTGATTCCGTAACTACAATCCTCGAACATTATCCTAAGCCTGCCGTTGATATGCTTATGAACTTTATCTCAACGCATGATACCGAGCGTGCGCTTACAAGGCTTGGAGGAGAGGACGTTGGCTGGCACGACAAGGACTGGCAGTGCGAGCGCTATCTGAGTCCTGCGGAAAGCACCTACGGAATTTCGCTTATGCGGTGCGCCATGGTTTTACAGTTTTTCCTGCCGGGCATTCCGTGCATTTACTACGGTGACGAAGTGGGTATGGAGGGCTACCGCGATCCTTTCAACAGGCGCTGTTTCCCGTGGGGAAATGAAAACCTTGAACTGCTGAACTTTGTAAAGGTTTTAGCGCGCATCAGAAAAGGAACAAGGGCGTTTGAACAGGGCGCGCTGAGGTTTATTGAAGTTGACGACAAGGTTTGCGTTTTCGCAAGATTTGACCGCATAACCCGCGACGGCGCGATAATCTGCCTTAACAAATCAACGCAGACGCACACGTTTGACCTGAAAAGCGAAAAGACGAATATGTTTTTCGACCTTAAACTTGCACACTGCCGTTATCCCGACGACGCAAACGATCCCGAAAAGGGCATAGTAAGAGTATCGCCGTTCGATTTCGCGGTGTTCTACTGCAAGGTGTAATATTGAAAGGAGAATTTATATGAGCGAGAAGAAAACTGAAAATGTTGGTCAGGCAATGAAAAAGCCCTCGTTTTGGGTAAATGTCCTGACAACAGCGCTGGGTTCGTTTGCAGGACTGACGATTATCGAACTTGCAAATCTGAATACCCTTGTGGAAAACCCCATACTGCGTGTTGTCATAAACATTCTTATTCTGATGTCGACAATTCTTATAGCTGAAGCGATTTGTAATGCAATTAGAAAGGCAATCAAGAAAAAGTAATCCGGATTGTTTTTAAACCAAAGAGCGTAAACCATTCGATAGGTTTACGCTCTTATTATTTCAAAACAATCTGATCTTTCCTTAAATCTAGCCTCTAGCTTCTTAAATTCTAGCCTCTAACTAGAACTCCAACGCCTCTCCGCCCGAAAAGTAGAGTATTCTGTCTCCGAGGATTTCGTCCATTGTATCAAATCCCTTAAATCCAGTACAATGCGAAGCGTAGACTTTTTCCGCGCCCGAAAGTTTCAATGCCCTAGCGGACTGCGTTACATATTCCGCAGAACAGTTCAAAGTCTTTGAATTGCTTCCCGAAAAATGGAAACCGCCTATGACTGCGAGAATGGGTATTCCCATATATCTGCGCGATATGGTTTCGAGAATGTTTTCCGCACCGCAGTGAAAACACCCGCCGACAAGTACTAAACCATCCGCTTTTCGTTTTTTCGGGAATATGACAGCAAAACTCTCGTCTGAAAAATCAAAAGGCACGGGCTTTTTGCTGTTTTCATCGGCAACAAAATACGAACGGTCGGGATTTTGAGCTTTTCGGTCAAAGTCCTCACAGCTAGTGAGATAAAATCCCTCGCATACCTCCGAAAAGTTGTTGAATGCAATTATGTTGTTCGCGTACTTTCTGAAAAAGCCGTTGTCAAGACCTACTGACGTCCTGAACAAACCGCTTTTTTTGAACACATTTTTCTTTGCGCCCGCGCGGATATAAATTTCAGCCTTGGGATTTAAGCGCATAATATGTTCAATGCCGCCGACATGCGGTAAGTGGTTGTGCGTTAAGATGACTGCGGAAATCTCGTTTATCGGCAGCCGCATACGCTTTGCATTTTCAACGGCATTCCCCGAAAGACCTGCGTCAATTATATAGTTCTTCCCGTTATACTCCACAAAATATGACAACCCGTCCTCAAAAAACAGCTTTTCATTTGAGGAGGTATTTTCTATCAGACAAATTATTTTCATCATTCTATCCCGTTTTTCTCAATGTATGCCTTTATCGCCGAAAAGCTTTCCGCCGTAAGACAATGTTCCATTCTGCAGGCGTCCTCTTCCGCAACGTCCTTTGCAACGCCCATTGACGTAAGCCACTTTGTAAACAGCAAATGCCTTTCGTAGACCTTTTCCGCAATTTCAAGACCTTGCTTTGTAAGCGTTATATACCCGTTTTTGTCTACCTCGATGCAACCCTCTGTCCGCAGATTTTTCATGGCGACGCTCACAGACGGCTTTGTAAACTCCATTTCCGCGGCAATATCTACCGACCTGACGTTGCCTAATCTGTTTCTTAAAATCAAAATTGTTTCAAGATAGTTTTCCTTTGATTCCAAAATTCTGTCTTTCATAGCAAATTCCTTTAAAACTGATTATTGTCCAAATCCAGCATTCTTGCAATAACGCTTCCCTCGTATACTATCGGGTATTCCCTGAGCGAAAACACAACTCCGCTGACGGGCGCGGTAATCACCTGAACTCTCGTGCCTGTTATGGGGGTTACTATCTCCCCTATCTCGCTGCCCTTTTCGAGCCACATATTATGTTCGGCAGTCGGAACAAATATCCCGCTTCCTACCGAATGAACGACATATACCGAATTGTCCTTTGCCACCACGGGATTTGATATGCCGTCCTCTTCGTCAGACCATATGCCAAGATAGTTCATAATATTGAATATACCGTGCAGCAACTGCTCGCAGTATTCAATATCAATCCTGCCCCCTACTCCCATTTCAACCGCAAGAGTAGGCACTCCCGCTTCTATAAGCGCTTCAGCTAAAGAACCGCCTCCTACCGCTCCGCTTTCGTGAAGCCATATAAGGTCGGTGTTCAGCTTTCTCGCATATTTCATTAGACTGTCGCTGTTTTTCGGGGCAATCCTCACCTGCGGTATTTCTCTTATGAACATATTGCTTGCGTGCAGGTCAATGCAGATGTCCGCGCCCTTTATATCCTCAACTACCCTTTTTCCGATGTTCTCGGAATTTGAACCCAGATCCTCGCCTGCTGAAAAAAGCTTGTTCATGTCTAATCCCGACGTAGGCACAGCCCTGCTTACGCTTTCCATGCCCAAAGGATTTATTGCGGGATAGATATCGACCTTGCCTTTGAGATACTGCATTTTTTCGGTTATAGTCTTGACAAGCTTATAGCAGATATACTGCCCCTCAAGTTCGTCGCCGTGTATTCCCGTGACAATGGCAATTCTCTTGTCGGTTTGCGGATTGACGGCGCAAAGAGAGTTTTTCTTTACGGCAAGTTCTTCGTCAACATTCAGTTTAAGCGTTACTATGTTTTCAATCATAAAAACCACCCCAAACGTTTATAGGCTGTATAAAATGTCATTTTCAGACTGTCTGACGTTTATTCAACAGATTTCAGTGATTCAACCATGCTAATCCTCTTCAAAGTTCTTGTCATAATAAGATTTACAATAAGCGAAAAACCTATCGTAACCAGAAACGCCCACAGATATGAAAGCGGGTGTATCTCTCGCCCAAACATAATTTCGTCTATCTCCGCGGTATTTATAACGAACATGCAAAGTTCATACCCCAGCGCAAGTCCAACTGCTCCGCCCATAATCGAAAGCACGATATTCTCGCGGAATACATAACTTGAAACCTCAATGTCATAAAATCCCAGAACTTTCAAGGTCGCTATCTCGCGTATTCTCTCCGTAATGTTGACGTTTGACAGATTGTACAACACCACCAGCGCCAGCGCACCCGCCGAAACTATAAGCACTATCGTCACCAAGTCCATAATCGACAGCGTTTCCTTTATTGATGAAAGCGAAGTTGCATTCATCATAACCGCAAGGACATTTTCGTTTTTAAGCATTGTTTCGCTGAACTCGTCGATTTTCTCGCTGTCCTCTCCCGTAATGCCGTTGTCAAAATAAATAAGGTTGTATTTCGGCGTTTCGCCGAATAACTGTTCATACTGCTGCTCGCTTATGTAGAGATAGTGGCTTGTATATTGCTCGGTAATTCCCGAAATTTTTACCTTTTCGCTCTTTCCCTTGTCAATAGACAGCGTTATTTCATCTCCGACCTTTGCGCCCAACAGCTTTGCGGCTTTCTCGGTTATGACCGCTCCGTCTTTTATATGTACCTTATCGCCCGAAATGCGCTCGTGAATGTCCACAAAGCTCTCAAATATCTCCGTGTCCTCAACTGCCGTTATGTAGCATTGAAGCGTGTTATCGCCGAATTTTGTTTCATACTGCTTAAGCAATGCCCTTGTGTAATTTGTATCCTGATTATATTCGAGCATATCGTCATAAATGCTCTTTATGTCCGAAGTTTCCTCATCAAAGGCTATATAACCGCTGTATTTATAGATGTCTTTATACTGCAGGTCAACAATATCCGAAATCGAATCTTTCAGTCCAAATCCCGTAAGCGACAGCGCCGTACAGCCCGCTATTCCGACAACCGTCATAAACATTCTTCTCTTATAGCGGAAAAGGTTTCTTCCGCTTATCTTTGCGAAAAAGTTCATTTTGTTCCAGATAAACGGGATTTTTTCAAGAAGTATCCGCTTACCCGCTTTAGGCGCTTTCGGTCGCATAAGCGACGCAGGCGTTTCTTCAAGCGCCTTTCGGCAGCTGAAATACACCGTTATCGCTATAGCAAGCGTCATTGAGCCTACCGACAGGATTATGTTGTCGGGTGCGTACAGAAAAGTGAAGTCGGTTATATTGTACATCATGGAATATGCGTACATAATCACCCACGGGAAAAGCACACAGCCTCCCGCCGCGCCGATAATTCCGCCTAACAATGCCCCTAAAACAGCGTAAATCATATAATGTCTGACGATTGAAGCGTTTGAATATCCTATAGCTTTCAAAGTGCCTATCTGCGTGCGCTGTTCTTCAACCATTCTCGACATTGTAGTAAGGCAGACAAGCCCCGCTACAAGCAGGAAGAATATCGGGAAAATTGTGGATATTTTGTTTATTCTCTCGGAGTTTGACTCGTACTCGGAATATCCTACGTTATCATCACGGTTGAACAAATACCATTCCGCTTCGCCCGCGTCGGCAATTTCCTGCTTTGCGTCGGCTATCTCCTTTTCCGCGTCGGCTATTTTCTCCTCAAATTCCTTTACGCCGTCCTCGTATTCTTTAAGACCGTCCTCATACTCTTTTTTTGCGTCCTCAATTTTCTTTACGCCGTCCTCGTAGTCCTTGACGCCCTGTTCATACTCGGCTTTTTTCTCCGAAAATTCCGCATAGCCGTCATTGTACTGCTTTTCCGCGTCGGCAATTTTTGCGGCGTTTGCGTTATATTCATCTAAACCCTCTTTGTAGAGAGCAAAATTCTCGTCTATCTGCTTTTGCGCGTCATTCAGCGCATTCTCGCCGTCCGTCAAGGTTTTTTCCTGTTCGGAAATCTGCGCCGTTCCCGCGTCAAGCTGTATTTTGCTGTCGGAAAGAACTTTCTTTGCGGCTTCAAGCTGCGCTCTTTGCTGTGCCATAGCCTCTTTGCCGTACATTTGTTCGGCTAAAGCAAGCTGTTGTTCCTGCAAGTTCAGCTGTTCAACTGCAGAATTATACTGTTCGTATTTTTCATTTAACTCGGCTTTTGCCGTATTGAGCGCGGTTTTTCCTGCTTCAAGCTGTTCGCGCTGTTCATCTATTTCAGCCTGCGCGCTGTCAAGCTGTTCTTTGCTTTCATCAAGGGTTTTCTTGCCGTCCTGAAGCTGTTTTTTCCCATCGTCAAGTTCTTTCTTTGCGTCAGCTAACTCCTTTTCCGCGTCCGCAAGCTGAATTTGCCCGTCGTCAAGTTCTTTCTTCGCGTCAGCAAGTTCCTTTTCGCCGTCCTCTATCTCCTTTTTCCCGTCCTCAAGCTTTGCCTTTGCGTCGTCAAGTTCTTTTTGACCGTCAGCTTTCGCGTCGGCAAGTTCTTTTTCGCCGTCTGCAAGTTCCTGTTTTGCGTCACCAAGAACTTCTTCCGTCCTTATTTCGCTTTGCGTAATCCCTAAAGCTTCAATCTTATCCGTCAGTTCATCACGAAAATCATCATATTCGTCCGAATAGCTTTTCATTGACTTAAGCTTATCGGATTTTATATAAATCTCCGTGTAAACGTCCTGTGTAAAATCCTTTTCGTCAACTATCAAAAACGCATCAATTGAACCGTCGCCGATATTTGTGCTTCCTCTTTGAGTTTTAGAAATAAACATCGGCGTGTTGTACAATCCGACAACGGTATATTCTGTCCTTGACAGCGGAAATTCCTCCGCGTCCGTCAAATCTTCGAGAGTTATCTTTTCGCCTATGTCCGCAATTCCCTCTTTTATGAAATTACAGCTTATAAGGCACTCACCCTCGTTTTCAATATTCCGTCCCGAAATTATGTCTATCTTGTTTATATCGCCGTCCTGCGCAGAGTAAACTCTTGTCAGATACTCGTTTTCTCCTTTATGAAGCGACAGGTCGGTATATTTTGACGTGTAAACTCCCGTTACGCCGTCAATTTCCGACAATGCCTCTACGTCGTTATCGGTAAGTCCGAAAGTTGACATAACTCTTAAATCGAACAAGTCAACGCTGTCGTACAAATTGTCAGCCGAGGTTTTCATATCCTCGCAGGTTGCCCTTACGCCGCTGAAAAATCCAACGCCTATCGCGCAGATAAGCAGAATTGACATAAAACGGTTTCTGGTTTTCGAGATTTCCCGAAATGTGTTCTTATTGAATGCTTTCAAATCATCACCCTATCAAGCAAGCAGTTTACCACTCTATTTCCTCTACCGGCGTAGGTTTTTCATTAAGCTGAATATTGTCAACCCTGCTGTTTTTTATCTTTATCACCCTGTCAGCCATAGGGGTAATGGCGGTGTTGTGGGTTACCAGAATTACCGTCATCTTATCGTTTCTGCAAGTGTCCTGGAGAAGCTTTAAAATCATT